>JALZWI010000146.1 GCA_023299895.1 Arenicella sp.
GCGATGCCACCGGAGGAAACATCGGACGCTAGAAAAACTACGCCCGCAGCAATATCTTCAGGTTCGCCTAATCGAGCGGTTGGAATGCTCGCTGTTAATTTAGCGATTTGATCTTCCTCGAGTGCTTTAGTCATATCTGTATTGATAAAACCAGGCGCAATTGCGTTGACGGTAATGCCGCGAGAGCCGATTTCTTGAGCAAGTGATTTACTAAAACCAATTACGCCTGCTTTAGCTGCTGAGTAATTAGCTTGTCCAGCGTTACCTGACACACCTACGACTGAGGTAATGTTGATAATTCGGCCTGACCGTGCTTTCATCATGCCACGTAAAACGGCTTTAGATAGGCGGTAAACTGATTTTAGATTGGTCGACATGATGTCGTCCCATTCCTCTTCTTTCATGCGCATCATTAGATTGTCACGCGTGATGCCAGCATTATTTACCAATACGCCGATTGGGCCATAGGTTTCAGTTATATTTTTGATTAATTGCTCGACCGAATCAGCGTCAGTAACATTTAACACATAACCTTGGCCTGTAATGCCAGCAGTTTTGAGCGATTCAGTAATGCTGTCTGCACCACCTTGTGATGTAGCAGTGCCAATCACGGTTGCGCCTTGAGCGCCTAATTTTTGTGCTATAGCTTGACCAATACCACGCGTGGCACCAGTTATTAGGCAAATTTTATTGTTTAGGTCGAACATATTTTTCCTCTACTATTTATTGCTTTCTAGTTATTACTGCTAACTGTTAAGTGTATCAATGAGTTCAGCATAGGCATCTGGTTTCTCTATACAGCCAATATTAACGCCAGTAACTATGCGTTTAATCATGCCGCCTAATACTCGCCCTGGGCCGCTTTCGATAAAGGTTTCGATCCCTTGCTGGTGCATGGCTTGAATTGATTCAACCCAACGAACAGGCGAATCGAGTTGCGTTACAAGGCTGGCAGCGATCTGCTCACTGCTCTCAGCCACTTGAATGTTACAATTATGCAGCACGGGGATGGCAGGCATCGATAAATCAATTGATGCGATACGTTCAGCCAAACGATCCGACGCGGGCGACATTAATGAGCTGTGTGCAGGAATGCTGACGGGCAAAGGCAACGCGCGCCTTGCTCCTGCAACTTTGAGCTGTTCGGCTCCTCGCAATACAGCTGCAGCGCTACCGGCAATAACCACTTGGCCAGGCGCATTGAAATTAACCGCTTGTAAAATGTCACCTTCAGCCGCTGCAGCGCACACTTCACGTACCACATCATCCTCTAAACCTAAAACAGCGGCCATTGCACCCTCACCTTCAGGCACGGCCTCTTGCATATAGCGACCTCGATCTCTGACCAAGGCAACACCATCAGCAAACGATAAAGCACCCGCGCATACTAAAGCGGTATATTCACCGAGGCTGTGTCCTGCCATCATGTTTGGATTGGGGCCACCTAGCTCTTGCCATACACGCCACGCCGCAACTCCCGCTGTTAATAGCGCCGGTTGCGTATTTTCGGTTTGGAGTAATGACTCAATCGGGCCTTCTTGAGTCATTGCCCATAAATCAACATTAAGCACGTCAGATGCTTCAAGATATAAGTTTTTAACGAGGGAGTGTTGTTCGGCTAGTTCACTCATCATACCGATGGCTTGTGAACCTTGACCTGGAAATACGATTGAAAATGACATGATTATTTGCTTTTAATTATATTCATAAGTTATTGTTTTAATTGCTAAATAGTATCTTTTATTTTCTCGCCAATATGACTAATAACATCCATTTCAGCTTGACGACTGGCTTCTTGTATAGCATGTAAGAAGCCAAACTCATCGGTGCCACCATGGCTTTTGACGACAATACCATTGAGTCCAATCAATGTGGCGCCATTGTGCCGACGTGGATCTAAGCGCGTTTTCATGGCTTTTAGTATTGGGGTACTGGTTAATGCCACCAATTTTGTCAGCCAATTTCGTTTAAATTCTTCTCTAAGGATGTCAAAAATCATTTTAGCGACGCCCTCACTAGCCTTTAAGGCGACGTTGCCTTCAAAACCATCACAGACAATAACATCCACTTTACCGTGAAAAATTTCATCGCTCTCGATGTAACCCACATAATTCAAGTCACTTTCGCCAAGCAGAACAGCTGCGGCTTTGACTTTTTCGCTACCTTTGATCTCTTCTGCGCCAACATTTAATAGCGCGACGCGAGGATTTTGCTTAGTATCCACATATTCAGTTAACACTGACCCCATGACGGCAAATTGCAGCAATGTTTCAGGGCTGGAATCAACGTTTGCGCCCAGATCAAGCATATGAACAGTATTATTGGGGTCTTGACACGGCATGGTCGAACAAATTGCTGGACGGTTGATGCCAACAATTGTTTTTAATACGAACCGAGCTGTGGCCATTAATGCGCCGGTATTACCAGCACTTACACATGCTTGTGCTTGTCCTTCTTTTACCAAATTAATGCTGACTCGCATCGAGGAGTCTTTTTTTCGTTTTAAAGCGTGCGCAGGTGATTCATCCATCGCCACAACTTCTGATGCAGCATGCACACGTAAGCGCTTTGACTTTATTAAACCTTCACCTTTATGCTGGTTTATCAACGGCAATATCTGCTCTTCAATACCAACTAAGACAATGCTATGCGCGGTTTTTGAATCCGTCAGAAACTTAATTACAGCGGGAACTGTTACTTCAGGGCCGAAATCACCGCCCATTGCATCGACTGAAATAATTATTTGTCGCGTAGAAGTAGGAGTCATGAAATCTAAAAAGGCCTCAGTGACGAGGCCAAATTAATGCGTAAAATCAGTGTTATTGCGAACACTAAAAAAGCTTTTGTGTTTATTCTATTTAAACGTCAAAGACGGTTTAATGTGCAGTTTTTACGTTAACGACTTTCTTACCTTTGTAGTAACCAGTGGCGGTTACTTGATGACGACGGTGCATTTCACCAGTCGTAGAATCTGTTGATAATGTAGGCTCACAAAGCGCGTCATGTGAACGACGCATACCACGCCTTGAAACTGATTTTTTACTCTTTTGTACAGCCATGA
>JALZWI010000147.1 GCA_023299895.1 Arenicella sp.
TGGCGGAATTGGTAGACGCGCCGGATTCAAAATCCGGTTCCTTCGGGAGTGTCGGTTCGATTCCGACTCTCGGTACCATTGGAGATAAAGATAGCCCCCTTTCTTATTATGAGAACGGGGCTTTTTTGTGGCTAAAGGCTTTTTTATGGCTAAAGGCTTTTTTGCCTACATGGACTAGTTATCCCTTGAGGTTATGTAGGTACATAGCGATAGCTTGTGTCTTTAGTGGAGCTACTATTAATTTCTTGCTATTCGCAATACGACTGAACCCCTTTGAATTTTTCTTTGCACTCAACAGAACTAAAAAATTAATATCAGTTACAATCAGCGGCATAACTCCCAGACCGACACAGCCATGAGCAATAGTAAGAAATGAGCAACAGCAATTTTTCATCTCTCAATCTCGAGTCGTCGATGTTGTCTAACATTGAGTCATTAGGCTTTAAATCGATGACGGCAATACAAGCGCAAAGCTTGCCGCCGATTTTGGCTGGTAAAGATGTGATTGCTCAAGGACAAACTGGCTCAGGTAAAACGGTTGCCTTTGGGTTGGGTTTATTAGCCACGATTGATGTTAGTGTGTTTAAAACACAGGGACTGGTATTGTGCCCCACCCGTGAATTAGCCGAGCAAGTGTCAACGGAGATACGGCGTTTAGCGCGCAGCATACCCAATGTAAAAATCATGACACTGTATGGCGGCACGCCATTAAAATCTCAAGCTAATTCGCTGGAAAAAGGTGTACACATTGTGGTTGGTACGCCGGGGCGTATTGAGGATCATATTAATAAAAATACGCTGGATCTCAGCAACATGAAAACCTTTGTGCTTGATGAAGCTGACCGCATGTTAGATATGGGCTTTCAAAAGACCATTAATAGCATTATCGAGCAAGTACCAGTTAATCGCCAAACCTTGTTGTTCAGTGCAACCTTTCCTGACTCAATTAAAGTGATAGCGCAAAAAATAATGTGCTCACCAGTAACGACTTCAGTCGCGCCAACACAAGATACGGTGCGGGTTGATCATAATTTCTATTTAGTCGAAAACGACAAGCATCGAATGACAGCGCTACAATTATTGTTACTAGACCAAAAATATACATCCGCTGCGGTCTTTTGTAATACTCGCCAAGATACCCAAATTGTCGCGGGTGGTTTAAAGAGTACTGGTTTTAGTGCTGCCGCCTTACACGGTGAGATGGAACAAAAAGATCGTGATCAAACCTTGATTCGATTCACCAATAACAGTATCACTGTATTGGTCGCAACCGATGTTGCTGCACGTGGTTTGGATATCGCTTCTTTGGATTTGGTGATTAATTATCATCTGCCACGCGAGATGGATGTATATACCCATCGGATCGGCCGAACTGGACGAGCGGGAGCTAAAGGGGTTGCTTGCTCTTTGTTTAATGACAATGAGCAGTTTAGATTAGATCAACTGGCCAAACATTTAGAACGCCAACTAACACCTAGCGAACTGCCTCCTCAAGTGTTAATCGACCAAGCCCCAGCTCGACCTCAAATGTCAACGCTGCGAATTGAAGGTGGCAAAAAACAAAAACTGCGCCCTGGTGATATTGTCGGCGCGCTCACTAATGGTGGCGAGATCAACGGCGATCAAATTGGCAAAATTCAGGTATTCGACAACTGGGCTTATATTGCGATTAAGCGTGAGCTTGGCAAAACGGCCTTACAAAAACTCAGTACTGGCAAATTAAAAGGTAAATCGTTTCGTGCGCGACTAATCTAGAGTCAAATCTATTTTCTAGCTTGCTGTAGTAAGTTATATGGCCAGTTTTTCTCGATTATACGGTCATAATTAACCAGTTAAACAAGACAAAGAATACATCTCACCTACTCTGCGATGCTATTGCTATTCCAATGCTCAGCAATTTTAGTATCGGTCATACGAAACACACTAAGGTGTAATATTCGAAATAATTGTCGCTGTAATCACTAAGCAAAGTAACAAAAAACGAAACGCTTTGGTGTCATACCAAATAAATTTCGACAGCGATTCCGGCGGCTGTACGACCTTTTCATCTAGGAAAGCCGGCACTGCGTTTTCAAATAACTTAAACTTTATTTTTCTCATCCTGTTTATAGAACTACTTTAGCTCGATATATAAATAAGATTAAATTTCTTTATGTATCACTGGAATTACCATCCATCCTCGGCAACGACAAATACCAAGACAATTACATCACGCTCAGCTAACATTAAACGTAAGATGAACTCTACCAAACCCCATAGAGCGCTCACTCAAATAGTCATGCATAAGGAATCAAAAGGTCTTGATCAGGGTTTTGACAGCACTAACGATTTATTTAGCAAGATCGCTGCTGATATCAATAGCAAAGGATTCAGCATTAACCCTTCGGCACTGTCATTGGCCCTCAGCAATCAATTGGTGGAACATTTAAATTCAATTGAAGCAACAAAGTTTGGCCCATCTAGGATTGATAGAGGTCACAATCATATGCGTAACAACTTTGTTCGAGCAGGTAAAATACTTTGAATCATCAACTGGTAAAGCGTGGTTAGATTGGGCCGAAAAACTACAAAGATACTTAAATCAAAAATTATTTCTTGGCCTATTTTCTTTTGAACGTCACTTTACTCACTATGAAGTTGGCGGTTTCTATAAACGTCATCTTGATGCACTTAAGGGCGAAGCAAATCGCGTTCTCTCGCTGGTGGTGTATTTAAATCCCGATTGGACAACAGAAAATGCGGACGAATTAATAATCTATACAAGCCAGCAAGATCGTGAGGGGATTGAAGTGACCGCAAATTATGGCAATGTGGTGATATTTCTGAGTGAGGATTTTCCACATGAAGTCCTAAAGACTAACCGGGATCGATATTCAATTGCAGGTTGGTTTCGAGTCAACACATCAACGGTTGATCGAGTCGATCCGCCTTTATAAGCTTAACTAAGTAAACACTTTCTTGAATGGCACTAAGTTAGGCTAATTCGGCATCCAAGGCTGCCACCAGCGCATCATTCAAACCCAATCCAGTGACTAAGTCTTTTAGGTAGGTCTGCTCTAAGTCAGAAGAATCATCATCAATAAACATTCGCGTTGCTATATATACCTCGCTGGCAACTGCATCATCACTCACGCGACTACTTAACATAGAGGCACTCAGAGGTTGATCAACAATCTCTGAGACTTGGCTAAACAAGCTCTTTGAAAGCTTCATATCTAAAATTTCGCGTTTCAACAGAGCCGACTCTTCGTCGTCCAGCTTACCATCGGCATTCGCCGCTGAAATCATTGCAGAAATCAGTAAAAATGCCCTGTCTTGGGTCTGATCGCCTTCAAGTTCATGCAGATGAATTACATTGTCATTATTGCGCCAATGCTTATAACCTTTGTAAGCTGCCGTTCCTAATGCGGCAATGCTTCCAATTTTAATCGCTTTAGTAGTTAAAGAGCGCCCTCCTTTAGTACCTAATAGACCAACTAAAACGGCGGTGGCCATCGCTCCTTTTTTTAAACCATCTAATTTTTGTTGGCGCTCACCACCACTCTCTGGAATGCTCAATACATCCTCAGCATAATTCTTGCCTTTTTCGGCAATATCTTTGCTCGCAGTCAACATTTTTTCGAGTAGTTCTTGCGAGTTAAATTCATTACTTAGCATTGTCTAGTCTCATTTACTTATTAATCGTGTGGTTTATCTTATCTCAAATATAGATAGTCAGGTTGTAGTTATAGTCATTCTTTATAAATACTGCTGACGCTCTTCCTTACTAAACTAGACAAAAACACCTAAAAGACAAATGATCACCATCTAGCGAAAACATAATAAACAGTTACCTTTAGACTGGTGATGACAATTTGCGTCTAGTTGGGTAAAAAGCTCGTTTCGATAACTTTATTGCGTGAAATATTATTTTCCAAGTGACAATTTATGTTTTTTCACTCCCGAAAAATGCCACACAACCTTGCTTAAGCCGCATTCTAGTTACCTTTGCCGTTATAAGCTTATTGACAAATTATGTCTTATTGCGTAGCTAAATTACTCTCGCTATATTCATTCCATAAATAAAACTAATCAAAGCTATCTTAACTGGAGCAATCATAATGTTTTTTGACAATATTATTAGAAAACCGAATTGGCCTGAGCTAGAACTAGCTTATAAACAGCTTAGTGAAATGTATAAGGACTTATACCAAGAGAAGCAAGAAAAAATTGAGGCTCAAGAACAAGAGCTTGATAAGCTTTCTAATAAAGTTCGACATTGGATGCGTAGATACCACCAGTTAAATTTATCAGTCTCAGAGGATACAGTCGAAAAGACAGATTTGGAGACTCAAGAACAAGACTATGTAAATGACTTACAAGAGATGGTCGCAGAACTGAGTCAAAAAAATCATGAGTTAGAACAGCGTCTGACCGCACAAAAAATTGCCACCGCAGCCAGTGCAAGACAGTTCAGTGAGAAAAGTAATGTAGTCGACATTACTCAGTCAGAACAGCAAGAAAAGACTAGCAAGAAAGAAACAACGAAAGACCTTGAACTTGAATTTTCACCCAAGTTTCAAGCTTTATTGGAAAGACACGCGAACGAATGTAAAGGGTAAATCACCAAGAATCAATTGTAGGTATGAGAAAGGGGGATGTATAAATAAAGGCTCTGCTTCATTTGAAGCAGAGCCTTTATTTATTCTGAGTTGATTTAACACTAGTTCAAAGTAAAATTATTTTCCGCGCTTATGATCTAGCGATATCGTGTCATCACTTTTATAAGACATTAAAACCAAACTGGCAAAAAACAAAGTAGTTGAAGGGAACCACGTGATGTGTGCTCGATCAGCCCAATATAAACCAAAAGGATCAAGAATATACTTAATAATCAAGATTAAGCCTAAGAAATAAACCGCAGCCTGTGCTTTGTAAGAAATATTGCGGAACAAGCCCAGCATCACCAGTGCTCCAACAACTACCTGCACTAGCCCCATAGCCAAAACCACCATATCACCTGAAATCAAACCACCATAGTAACGATTGGTTCGCTCTACCGCATCACCGGTATTAATCAATTTGGGGGCTCCCCAAATTATCATATAGAGTCCAGTAGATAGTCTAAGTAATAGAAGATTAATTGCTTTCATTGTTTACCTCTTTGAGTTTTTTATATTATTTAGTTAATTTAAATTTTAGTTATTGAGGGCCACCGTGCTCAGTGGCTGCAGGGCTTTAAGCAACATCACGGAATTTTTACGTATAGCCTTCTACTGCTGCTTTAATGGGATCATTATCGTTAAAATCTCCTTGTACACCCCATGCTAAAGCTTTATCACAATCAACATTTCGATTCAGTCCACTCACTTTAAATTCTTCTGTGAGCACTGCCTCTGCATCACCGCAGATCTGATTGCTATCAATGCCTATCGCTATGACTAAACTTTCATTTTTTGCATTTGAAGTTTGGTCAGTTGAAGTGGCGCTGCTACAACAACCCACTATGAGCGTTGCAGACAGAGCGATTGCTAGTAATTGTATTGTTTTTATATTTATGCGCCCTACTGGATTAACTTATTGTTATTTATACTTAAAATGACGCCTCATTTATAGATATATATTACTACATACAAATCGGTTTTTATATCATCATTTTTGCATGGTAGAATGACATCGTTTTTAATAGTCATATTACATATTTTTCAATTTATTCAGGAGTTTTTACATGTCGTTCGAATTACCCCCTCTTCCTTATAGCCGTGATGCCTTAGCGCCTTATATTTCTGAAGAAACATTAAATTTTCACTATGGCAAACATCACCAAGCTTACGTTACCAACTTAAATAAACTCATTGAAGGCACTGATAATGCTGATCAATCACTAGAAGAGGTTATACGCAGCTCTGATGGTGGTTTGTTTAACAATGCCGCTCAAGTATGGAATCATACTTTCTATTGGAATAGCTTAGCGCCAAATGCAGGTGGTGCTCCATCTGGCGCTTTGGCCGACGCAATTAATACAGCTTTTGGCTCTTATGATGATTTCAAAGCGAAGTTTACTGCTAGTGCTGCTGGTAATTTTGGCTCTGGTTGGACTTGGTTAGTTAAAAATGCAGCTGGTGAACTAGAAATCGTTAATACAAGTAATGCCGGCACTGTAATCACTGATGAAAGCCTTACACCATTGGTGACTTGTGATGTTTGGGAGCATGCATACTACGTTGACTACCGTAATTCTCGCCCAGAGTACTTGAAAAACTTCTGGAAAATTGTCAACTGGGATTTTGCAGCGGCAAACTTCAGTTAATTTCTAGAAAACCATAATCTGGTGGTGTGCTTACACAAGTCACTGCCAGATTAATTTAGTGACCTTATTTATCACCGTGGAAACTTAACAGAATTTGGATATCTGCCCTTTTTAAATTTTTCACAAGCTCATATTTTTCATGACTTAAGCTACCTGATACATGCATGTACTTTTTAATCTCTGCTGCTACTTCAACCGTTGAAAGATAATAAAAAGATGGGTGAGAGTCATTTAAAATCGCAATTACCTCATCCAGAATTTTTTTCTGTTGAGTATTAATTAAATCTTTACGTTTTTCTTCCATACATCTTTAGTCTATTTACTAATTCTCTTTATTAGATATACCACCAATGAGAGCCTTCGATAAGTCCACCTCTCACAGTCTGCGTTCCTAAAAATGAAACGGTTAGTTGCATCATAATATTGCATGTCTTATCAATATTTAAAATTGCAAGTTACGCTAAAACCACCAGTTTCAATTAATCTGTTCATATTGATGATGTATTCTCCATAAATCAAGATAACATGACTGTTTTAATTAAATAACTATAATTGTACACAGACACAAAAAAAAACCTCAACCTAAAAGTGTTAGGTTGAGGTCATATTTAGACTATTTTCTTTCTATTAGAGTCGGCTTCTCATTGACTGAAGCAAAATTTCTTGGATATTCAATTGAGAACCTCTAGCAGCATTTGTGCCTAATACTCCGTTAAAATCTCCTGACACAGCACCTGAAATATCACTATCACCATCAGTACAAACAATCGTGCCACCGATAGTCCCAGATGTAGTGTTATTTCCTATCGTACCGCTATAGACCAATGAAAGACTACAAGCAACGCCATCTTCTACGAAGCTTACTGGTACAGAGGCAGCAGTAAAACTGCCATTAGACAGCGTTCCAGAAATAGTTACATCTGGGTCTAATATTTCCACAGTACTACCAACTACCGTCATTTCAAACTCAGCAGTTGCTGAATCAGAAACACCAAGTGCTGTAATTGTAATAGTTTGGGTACCAACATAAAAACCATCACTATTTACTATTCCACCACCACTATTTGAAGAGCCGCCGCCGCATGCGCTTACTAGTGCTGATAATGATAAAACGACAATAAAAAATTTAAAACGCATTGTTTTCCCCTTAATTGAGATAAGTTAATATTTACTTTTTTGTTATTAATACTTTTTTAATTTTTGCTTTCTATTGATTACAATAAATAGAATAACCACCACAAGCAGATAAGCACATGAATAAAAAAGTTAGAATTAAGATATGAGATTGAATCTTCATAATGAACTCCTTTTCATACGGACAATTATCTTTACTTGATGCCTATGCTGGCAACAAAGAAAAATTATACCACCCTGAAATTACATTTAATACTTAATCTATCACCACATACCAAAAAGAGTTAAGGCCACAAACTGCTAAAAATGACTTACTGGCTAAATGAGGGATAATATTTTTTTACAAGTCATGTAAATAATAGCGCTAAATAAAAAAGCACACTAAATCTACACTTTGTAAGTAAGTGCTCGAGACTCAATAAAATGCCATAAGAGTATCGCTATAGCTAAACTTAATAAGAAACTAAAAAATAACAAACTAAACGTACTAATTGTCGGATACCAGTGCACGAAAGATTGCTGGATCGGGTATGCAAAAATATAGAGTCCGTAGGAATAGTCGCCAAGCTTGTTAAACTTGAGCAGTAGCCCCTTAGGAATATAAGCTAAGTACAATAATATATAGCCTAGAAAAAAATAGAACAGGCCATTGAATGTCAATCTATTAAGACTAGCAACGGCAATAACAAGCAACATTATTAGCAACACTAAAGGACTGAGCTTTATTTTTGTTCGAGCTAAGTACAATGCAGCACCCATACCAAATAAGGCAGCAAACCTCACCATATTGGAAATAAAGTCACTTTGGATAAACTTATAACCTATATCTGTAATAAATATTACAAATAAAATGATAGTAACTAGATAAATAACAACCCCAAATGACTTAACCTTGAAATTCGATCTGAAACCGCAAATCAGCGCTAAGATGGCAAGGCAGATGTACATATATAATTCGAAAAACAGTGTCCACAACGGCGCATTCACCTTACTGCCAGAATCACCTATCCTAAATACACCCGGTAAAGAATAATCAACACTGCCGCCAAGCAGAGTCGCGTTAGTCAGAATAAATCGATAAGTCTGCGAACTTGTAAGGTAATCCGCCAGAGGTAAGCTGGTGTGCAGTGGACCAATAATAAACGCACAAAACAACACTGCTAGAATTAGAGCAGGATAAATTCGCAACACCCTAGCTAGGCAAAAACTCAGTAATGAGTTTCGTTGCAATAAACTTTTGCAGACGAGAAAACCGCTGATGATGAAAAAACAATTAACGGCCAGAAAACCTATAATTTTTGGCAGTGAGTTTGGCGTATTATCACTAAGAATAAAGCTATGGCTAACGATAACTGCAAGCGCTGCGCCAAAACGAAGCAAATTGAAGTTATTATTTTTGTCGTCTACGACACTTGCTAGGTCAGCCGTTAAGTTCATACCTATATACTTAAATCAACATTTTGGGATAGTCAAAATAAGCAAGCTCGCAGTCATGTTCTGCTTCGCCTAGCTCATGCCATGATTGTATTGAACAATCAATTGCAACAATAGCCGAGGTTGGTACATTTTTAAGTTCGGCGTTAGTTAGTTTATTGACAACTTGAGTGATCGCTGGGTTGTGCCCAACTACCGCAACATTATAGGCATCGTCAGGTAGACTCCTTAAAATTTCGAGTAGCTCATCAGCACTAAAAGTATAGAAAGATAAATCAGGTACCAAGGATATATTGATAAATTCACTAAGTGTTTCGGCATATTCCAGCGCACGTGTTGCAGTACTTGAGTATATGACATCGAGAATTTCATCTTTATCAGCTAGATGGCGAGACATGGTTAGTACGTCTCTTTGCCCACGCTTATTGGGAGGTCGCTCGTGGTCATCTAGATCGGGGAACTTCCAGCTGGATTTAGCGTGTCTAATTAGGAGTAATTTACGCATTCAGATAACTCACTATGCCTCTGTTTTATTTTTGTTGCAAGGTTGACCAGACGACTTCGCACTCACCTACTTTTGTCGCAATGTAGGCTGACTCGCCAGTTATGGTAACCGAGTAATCCATAGTTCGTTCAAGTAGTTTAGCGAATGACTCTATACCTTGTGAATCAAAACGATAAATTGATGCCTTTAAGGTCGCAAACTTTGTTTGGTTTTGCTGCCACCAAGCATCCGACTTGGTATTAAAACAGTATATTTTTGTTTGAGCTGACTTATGCGTCGCTTTTTTAATTCGATCGACATCAGGCTCTCCTACTTCTATCCATAAGGATATTTGCTCGTCCATTTCTCGCCGCCAAATATCAGGCTCTTCTATACTGCTCAAGCCCTTGGTAAAAGTCAGTCGTTCTTGTGCATTCAGCACAAACGCCATAACTCTAGCCATTAAACGTTGTTCAGTTTCCGATGGATGTAAGGCCAGCGTTAAATTAAGCGTGTCATAGTAGCCACGATCTAAATCTGAAACGGCTATCCGTTGCTTGTAAATGGTCGGTTTCTGCGCCATTGCTTAATCAACCAATTCTAGCGGCTGGTTTGTTGCCAGGTTTGCTGTTCGGTTTACGACGACGTGAATTAGGCCGCTTTTTGTTTGAAGCTTGATTGCCTCCACCAGCTTTAGCTTTGCCTTCAGAATTGCCCGTTTGCTTAGCGCCGCTCTGCTTGGCACCACTTTGCTTAGACCTCCGATTATTAGTGCGATTATTTTGTTGTTTGGGTTTATTCGCTTTGCTTGGGCGTACATTATCTAATGATTCTGGCAATGTATTTAATGGCTCATAACCATCGAGCTGCTCACGCGGGATCTTCATTTTGATCAAACGTTCTATGTCCCTAAGTAAAATAGCTTCATCATGACTCACCAATGATACCGCTTCACCACTGGCGCCGGCTCGACCAGTTCGACCTATGCGGTGCACATAATCTTCTGGCACGTTCGGTAAATCAAAGTTAACAACATGCGGCAATTGATCAATATCGATACCACGTGCTGCGATATCGGTAGCGACTAAAACACGACATTTACCGTCTTTAAATTGGGCTAAAGCTTTGGTTCTAGCGCCTTGGCTTTTATTGCCATGAATTGCAGAGGCCTCTACGCCTTGCGCGAGTAATTTTTTAACTAGCTTATTAGCACCATGCTTGGTTCGAGAAAACACTAACACCTGAAACCAATCATTTTCTTGAATAAGTCTAATTAATATCCGAGTTTTATCGGCCTTCTCAACGGCAATCACTTTTTGCTGAACCGTCTCTACTGTGGTGTTAGGCGGGCTAACAGAAACCTCTACCGGTTGATGAGTAAAGGTTTTTGCTAAATCTCTGATTTCTTTTGAAAATGTAGCAGAAAACAAAAGCGTCTGGCGCTTTTTCGGAATCATTTTAAGCACACGGCGGATATCATGAATAAAGCCCATATCCAACATACGGTCAGCTTCGTCGAGCACCAATATTTCCAACTTATCTAACTGAACCGCATTTTGATTTTGCAAGTCTAATAAGCGACCTGGCGTGGCGATTAATACGTCAGTGCCACCACGTAGTTTTTGCATTTGAGGATTAATTTTTACTCCACCAAAGACAACCACTGACTTCATCTTTAGATTTTGTCCGTAGGTCTCAACACTTGCAGCAACTTGCGCAGCGAGTTCGCGGGTTGGTGTTAAAATTAACGCGCGTGTTTGATTACCATTACCTTGGGGCTTAGGCATCTTACTTAGTCGATGTAAAATCGGTAAGGTAAAACCAGCGGTTTTACCTGTACCTGTTTGCGCTGCAGCCATTACATCTTTGCCTTCTAAGGCATGCGGAATTGCTTTCGCTTGAATTGGCGAAGGTGTGTCATAGCCTTGCAATTCGATCGCATCAAGCAATGGCTGACTAAGGCCAAGTTCAGTAAATTTCATTTATATTTTCACTACATATAAAAAAAGCTCTTGGACAGAGCTCTTTTTGTTGGGTTATTTAAGGTAAGTCTAACGTTCAAAAGACTTAATGCCTGGGTAAATCGCTTTATCACCCAGTTCTTGTTCTATTCGTAAAAGTTGATTGTATTTAGCAACTCGGTCAGAACGACATAATGAACCTGTCTTAATCTGCCCAGCAGCAGTGGCAACGGCTAGATCCGCAATGGTTGTATCCTCAGTCTCACCAGAACGATGTGAGATAGTAGCTTTATAACCTGCAGCGTGGGCCATCGCAATTGCATCAAAGGTTTCGGTCAGCGAGCCTATTTGATTAAATTTAATCAAAATTGAATTGGCAACGCCGTTATCAATCCCTCGTTTCAAAATCTTAGTATTGGTGACAAATAAATCATCGCCGGTTAATTGCACATCGTTGCCAACACGATTAGTTAAATCCGTCCAACCGTCCCAATCATCTTCGGACATACCATCTTCGACCGTAATAATTGGGTATTTTCGAACCCAGCCTTCAAGATAAGCAGCAAATTCTTTTGAATTCAATGACTTACCTTCAGCTCCTAAAGTGTACATACCATCCGAATAAAATTCTGTACTGGCGACATCTAAACCAATCATGATGTCTTTACCAGGCGTGTAGCCGGCATCTTCAATTGCTTGGATAATGATAATGATCGCCGCTTCATTAGACTCTAAATTCGGAGCAAAGCCGCCTTCATCACCAACGGCGGTGTTTAGGCCTTTGTCATGAAGTACTTTCTTTAAAGAATGAAAAATTTCAGCGCCAGCCCTTAATGCTTCACTAAAGCTTGGTAAACCAGTCGGCACAATCATAAACTCTTGGAAGTCTATTGAGTTGTCAGCATGCTCACCACCATTGAT
>JALZWI010000148.1 GCA_023299895.1 Arenicella sp.
GCTTAGGATGAAAGGGGGGCGTGCGCATTAATATTCTGACTTCGTCCTATTAATAATTCTTTGGTCTTTATAAGTAATTGAATTATATATATTATTTTATTTTTTAATTTGCAAAGGGGGCAGCGTAGGGTGCAAAAAACACACGATTTTCATTGATTGGATAATTAAGCTGTATATGCAACTAGTCTTTCTGTAATAGTAAAATGAACTCGAAAAAAATATTTTTCAACTCACAAAGTGATTTTATTAAGCATGAGATGGTGGTTGATTACTAGAGTAATCTATAAAAGTAGAGGCTTAAACTATAATGTTGAGAGGGGCGCAAGCTGCGCCATAGATCAGTGTTTTAGCTATCTTAAAAATCATACATATAAGGAATAATAAAACTGAAGGATAGCCATATAATAATCGTCAGCGGCACACCTGTTTTAACAAAGTCCATAAAAGTATAGCCGCCGGCGTTCATGACTAGCAAGTTTGTTTGGTACGCCATGGGTGTCGCGTAGCTCATGTTTGCGCCAAATAATACGGCTAACACAAAGGCTTCTGGTGGTAGGCCAACTTCGTATGCAATGCTGATGGCGATGGGCGTGCCAATTACAGCAGCGGCGTTGTTAGAAACCACGTTGGTTAATATTGCCATCAATAGCATTAGTGCGCTGAATATGAAACGGCCTGACCAGCCATCTGTTAGTTCTACAAAAAGGTGAGCGACGTAGTCGGTTGCACCGGTTTGAGTTAACGCAGAGCCCAGGGCTAAACTCGCTACCACTATTAAGATGACTTGTGCGCTTAAGGCACGTTGAACGTCTTGCCACTTAAGGCAGTTTGTCAATACCATCAACATTGACCCGGCAATAGCACTAATTGAAATCGGCATGATGCCAAGCGCAGCCACCAAAATGGTTAATGCCATAATGGCAATCGCGCGTGGTGCGTATTTAGTTGACGGTAATTCTGTGGTGGCATCGAGCACTAAAAAGTGGCCACGTTTTTTTACTTCTTCAATGTTTTCATTAGAGCCTTGCACTAACAAGACATCGCCAAGGCGCATTGGTGTACGTGCGATACCTTGTGGCATAGATTCTAGTACTTTACCTTTACGATGAATCGCTAATGTAACGAGCTGATACACATCGGAAAAATGTGCTTCGTTAAGTGTCCGATGAATCATTGGTGAGCCACGGTCAATTACTAGCTCAGCAAGGTGTTGTTGGTCTTCAGACAATGGGTTGTCATCGTCAACTTGATGCCCTTTAGAATAGAGTGTCGCGCCAATTGAACGCTCGTAATCCTTGAGTTGTTGTGGTGTATCACGAACTAATAGTCGGTCTCCGGCTTTAATTTTCGCGTCAGGAAGTGGCACAGTAAACGTATTTTCACTACGCCGTATACCTGATACTTGAATTGCACCTTCGGTTTGTTCGATGATTTCGGTTAGCGTTTTACCGTCCGCGAAGCTACCTGCTGGAATATGAAGGTGAGCAGTAAATATTCGCGGTGAGCTATCTTCTAATGCTGGCGTGCGATTAGGCAGTATCAGTGGTGCAATTAACCATAAGTAGATGATACCGATTGACCCTGCGAGGGCGGCGGGGATGAAAAAATCAAACATGCTGATTGTTTCAAGCCCCATATCAGCCGCAACACTGACGACCAACAAATTAGTAGATGTACCGATTGTGGTGGTCATGCCACCGAGTAAGGTGGCTAAGCCCATTGGCATTAGTATGCCTGAGGGAGATGTTTTAGTGCGCATGGCCACATTTAGCATAATTGGTAACAGCAACACAACGATTGGTGTGTTGTTTACGACCGCACTCAATAGAGCTGAGACAATTAAAGTGACTAACACTGAAAGTATTGGGCTAATGGCCCATAATTTTGCTAAGCCACGCCCGACTGGGTCTAGTGCACCGGTACGCACAATGCCATACCCAACGACCATAAGACCGCAGACTGCGATCAATGCTTCATGTCCAAAGCCTGAATAGAATGAAACTGGGTTTAGAACAATTCCTGCGTCATTAACAAAAGGGAATATGCTAAAACTAACCGCTAGAGCAACGATTACGATAAGGCTAGATGATTCAAGGGGAATTCGGTCTCGAGTAAATAAAATAAGCGCACTGACGGTGAGCGCTAGAGACCAAATTGCATGGGGATCCAAATGCATACATTATCTTCTTTGTTTATGGACAGACATTATAACCATCTCTGGGGGTATTGTAAGAGTCATCTTTGATGACAAATAAAGTTAAATATGAGTTTTTTATTGTACTTTTAGGGCCAAAATGTTTGATGTGTTCAGGCCTATGTTACTATTGCTTAGTTGTTGAATTGGACGATTAAACCATAAAATATAATGTTAGAAGTAGCACTCACTAATGAGATCATCGCGGTTTTAGGGATACTAATCTTTGCGGTCACATTATTTGTGTTTGAAGTGCTTCGAGTTGATGTAGTAGCGCTATTAGTATTGGTTTTATTGGGCTTGTCATCGTTAATCCCTGAATACAATGGATTGATCCCGACCTATCAGTTGTTCGAAGGTTTTTCGAGTAACGCGGTCATGTCGATTATTGCTGTGATGATTATAGGGGCGGGGCTTGATAAAACCGGTGTCATGGGCGTAATGGCGGCGCAAATTCTAAAGCGTGCGGGTAAAACAGAGGGTAAAATCACCTTCACCTTGTCTGTCTGCGTGGCTTGGATCTCGAGCTTTATGCAAAATATTGGAGCAGCGGCTTTGTTTTTACCAGTAGTAAGTCGAATTTCACGACGAACTGCCATTCCATTGTCTCGTTTATTGATGCCCATGGGCTTTTGCGCGATCTTGGGCGGTACTATGACCATGGTTGGTTCCAGCCCACTTATTCTATTAAACGATTTATTAGAAAGCGCAAACCTATACTTTCCAGATAATGCGATTCCGATGGAGCAATTTGGGCTCTTTTCGGTTACCCCTGTTGGTATTGCCTTGGTTGCGACGGGCGTGTTGTACTTTCTCTTTTTTGGCGACAAAGTATTACCCGTTTCTGAAAAAAAGTTACTGACTACAGAGAACTTGCAGCACTATCGAGATGTTTATGGCATTGATGGTCGTATTTTCGAAGTGTTGGTTAACCCAGGAAGTGATCTTGCTGGTCTAATGTTAGGTCAAGTGCAAGTGCAAGGGAGGTCTGGCTGGATACTGGGTATTAAAACGGGCAGTAATATTCGCATTATTCCGCCACAAGACACTCCCATTGAAGAGGGTTCCGTATTAGCGATTATGGGGGCTCGACAAGAAATAGAAGACTATGCTGGCGTGCATGATTTAACTGTTCAACCGTATTTGACAGAGTTTGCTGATGCATTGAATCCGACGACTGCTGGTATTGCTGAAATTGTTATTACGCCAGATTCCAATTTAATTAATCAATCAATTTCTGAAGCCGATATACGCCGCCGTTATGGAATGCGAGTATTAGCGGTTTATCGTATTGACCAAGTAATTGATGACGAATTATCGACCCTGAAAATGCAAGCGGGTGACACCTTAGTTGTTCATAGTCGCTGGCAAGACATGATCAAAGTTTCTAAAGATAATAAATTTGCCGTGGTTACGGATTTTCCTAAAGAAGAGTTTCGTACCAATAAATTACGTAATGCATCTGTTGCTTTTATTTTAGCGCTTGGCTTAGTGCTGTTTAGTGACTTACCATTGGCACTGTCTTTAATGGTAGGTGCAGTAGGCATGGTGTTGGGTCGAGTGCTTAATATGGAAGAGGCTTACAATGCCGTTAGCTGGCAAACAGTTTTTCTGTTGGCGTGTTTAATTCCATTAGGTATGGCAATGGAGCAATCAGGAGCTGCGCAGTTCTTGGCGTTCTATGCTGTTAATCTGATGGATGGTTTGCCTGTGTGGGTGATTCAATTGTTTCTTGCATTGATTGCAACAGTGTTCACACTGGTAATGTCCAATGTGGGAGCGACTGTGTTGCTGGTACCTTTGGCAATTCAAATGGCATTAGGTGTGGGGGCTGATCCAGCCGTATTCGCTTTAACCGTTGCTTTATCTACTTCAAACTCTTTTTTGATTCCCACACATCAAGTCAATGCTTTGATTATGGGCCCAGCGGGTTATAGCGTAAAAGACTTCATGCGCGCAGGTATTGGAATGACAATACTCTTTTTGACAGTAATGCTAACCATGTTAAACTTGTTTTATTAACTTATTTTCATCTAACTAACCTTTTAACAATACTTACTTACTTATGAAAAATATATTTTTGGTTTCTATCTCATTATTTTTAGCTTCGTGTGGCGGCGGCTCAAGCACAGGCGCACAAGTTGATGAATCTGTTGCTGGGGATATGGTGCCAGATAGTTTTGTTGGTGTTTATACCGGTACTTTAACAGTAACGGCTCAGGCTATTGGTATTACTGAGTCAGGTACATTTCCTATTACCGTGACTGTGACAGATGATGGCATGATCCGTTTTGATGGTGACGACCCAGAAGAAACATTCACTACTGGTTTAATGAATGATGGTTCGTTCAGTGGTAATTTACCTATTGATGAAGACCCATGTGAAGGAGTTGTTGGAACTGTTGGTATGATTGTTGGCAATACTGTCAGTGGTACGTTGACTGGAGAAGGTTCTTGTGAAGAAGGTATTCTTGATTTAGATGTTGAATTAGATGGTACTTTTTCAGCCAGCATGTAAAAAACTGACTGATCTTTAAGTCAAAAGCTTTTTTTTAAAATCGAATTAGGCGTCTATCAAGGCGTCTAATTCGATCTTTAATTTATCGAGAATAATATCGTAGGTAAAAGCACCTAATTTTTCTCCTTTACGTTTTAGGTTCACATGTTTTGGGCCGCACCATAAACCAAGATCCGCATCATCGGTTTCACCAGGGCCATTAACTCGGCAGCCCATCACGGCAATGGTGATGTTATGGTCTTCTGCATACTCTGTCATTTCTTTGACATCTTGCGCTAGCTCAATAAATGCTTCGTTCTCAACTCGTGAACAGCTTGGGCAACTAATAATGTTGAGCTTATCTG
>JALZWI010000149.1 GCA_023299895.1 Arenicella sp.
AACCAGCCTATCTAAACATAGTGATCGTGAGCAGTGTTAGAAATTTCTCTTTACCCTAGTATCTACGCCATAATAAGTTGACCGCAGTAAAGACGAAAACACGGACCACAAAAACTGCAGCGATAAAGGTTAACCGTCACCGAATCTTTCCCTGTTATTCGTGCTTCTGTCTTTTTTAAGACTGCTCTAAAATCACAGATTAAATGAATTAAAACTTTCGAATTCACCAACGTGGCTTACAATTTACCTGTTAATCAAAATAAATCATGAAATTATGTAATAGAGAGATCCATTAATAGGTCTTATATTTTGTAGTATATAGACAACTTTCTAACTATTTTTACTAATGAGTGTTATTAATATGAATTTAAAAGTAATTTTACCAAGCGCATTACTCGCACTATTTTCTATTTCTGTTTCAGCTTCAGGTGGTTTTAGCAGTAGCAGTAGCAGTAGTAGCAGCTCTCAACGAAGTCAAGTTGATCAAACATACGAAGTTGGCAAAGACATCTTTAATGGTCGGCAGACTGGCACCCCAAAAATATCTTACTGTGTAAGTTCTGATGGCGAAACCGAACCAGTAAAAACTAAAACAATCAGTGCTTATAAAAGAGGCGCCTATGATAATTTGGCTCAAAATTTATATAACTGCGATAAGCCAGACACACTTGCGGCTAATGAATTAAGCCATGATGATCTATTATATGTTCTTTACTATTTGAATAAACGCTATAGCCTCTCACTTAGAGGTGCCTAACACGAGGTAGCAAACCTTTAAAACTGTTTAGCGTAAATAGAAAAGAGGCTAAAAAGGGAATGAATTGGTATGGATGGTTATGTGAAATACCGTACCAATATTCCCTAATTTCTACCTACTACTAACAATCCAAAGAACACACCATTCAGCGCTTCAAAAAACCTTCAAAACCCCCTCAATGAGAAAGTTGAAATCAAAGTGACTCTCATATCTGTTATTTCTACTCTCACAACATTAAAGTTCCTCTAGAGCTCTTGTGCACTGATTATATCAAGTGTCACCAATTCATCATCTTCCAAACCGATCAACAGAAAGTCACCTTCACTAAGAAAATCACCCGTCATCGTACTGATATTAAAACCATGTGTTACGAGGATATTGGATGTGTTTTGCTGCTGAACAGCTTGCTTGATCCATTCGGTTAGCTCAGCAGTTTGCTTATGCCCTTTTGCCCCTTCATTTTCATCAAGATAGAAGGAGTTAATTGCGGGCATTATAGTAGCGTCACCGAAAGCCAATAATGTCGCAGTATCAAAACAACGACACACGGGGCTAGCGTATACTTTTGCATTCGTGACGCCTTTAGCTCGAATCGTTTCGCCAATATAAACCGCTTGGTCTCGACCTTGCTGAGATAAATTTCGTTCACCCTGGCAAACATCGTGTGTCAACACACTGTTATCAACATCAAATGGCGCAAATGCATGACGCATAACAGCTACCGCTTTACCCTCTCGAAACGCTTGCCACGCACCATCTTCTTTTTCGTAAGTCGTGGTACAAGCTACTAAACAGGCAAAGGTGCTTAAGGCAATTAGCCATTTATAAAATAGTTTATACATTTAATTACTCAGTTTTGTTTTACCAATTAACAGCTATAAAAATAAAATTTCACCCTTAACTCATCGCAAGCCTAAGTGTTCCGCTATTATTTTAATTTTAATTGGCAGCATTTGCAGCCAAGCTAGAAAGCAAATTTGATACCTTTTCTAAAACAGCGTCACAACCTTCCAGAGAATGCTGTTTTTGTAAGTGATAAGGGTCGTTATAAGATATCCAAGACTTGCCACCAACGTCGTCCCAGAACAATGCTTTTTGCGGTAAATCTATCGCAACACTTTGCGCGCAATTCATTAACGCAGTACCCGCCACAGGATTGCCAAATAAAATAACTTGGGTTGGCCGCAGGGCTAAATCTACGTTAGAAGCATTTTTCTCGTGGTCGATACGCATAAAAAACGTCAACCCTTTGTCCTTCACCAATTGTTCAAAGCGATCAGCTGTTTCGCTTACTGAATATTGGCTTTCAATAGTTATTAAACCGTTTTGTGCATTTGTTGTCATAGACAAATACTCCGCATTAAAGTTAGAAAAAAGAGAATAATTACATTATCTGTAGGAGTAACCCATTTAAACGTTACCGACTTCATTGATTAAGAACTTAGTTAAGACGAATACCTTACTTGTATTAAAGGCTTTAGCTCATATTAGTTTAATAGCATTATAAAAAAATTTGTCACCTAGATACATTTAATTCTGATCGCTCTTTCTTCAATGTTTGCTGCTGAGCATATTAATATTTGATAAGCTTAGCTTGAAAAAAGCAATTATTTAATTTCAAACTTAACGATAGAAAATGAGTTCACTAAAAGAGCAGTTATTAAAAGCCGGTTTAGTCACTAAACAAGACACTCAAAAAAAACCTAAACATAAAGCTCCGGCCAAACCCAAAAAACAACCTCAAAAAAAACGCAAAAAATTAAATGACATAACATTACGTACCCAGCGGGCAATGCTAAACAAGGCAAAAAAAGATAAGAAATTAAACGAACAGCGAAAAGCAGAAGAGCAAACAAAACAACTGGCTACGCAAGTGAAAAAAATAGTCGATGGCAACAAACTAGACCGCAGTGAAGCTAAAGTCGCTTACCATTTCACCTTCAAGAAAAAAGTGAAATCGGTTTTAGTCACCGAACAACAACAAACGCAACTAAGCAACAATACGATTGCCATAATTTCACTACAGAATGAATTATTTGAAATTGTACCCAAAGCTATTGCTGAAAAAATAGCCGAACAAGCGCCAAACTGCGTAATTCAAAACAATACCAATCCTGAACCAGACCTCTCTGAAAACGACCTTTATTCAGACTATCAAGTTCCAGAAGACCTTAAGTGGTAATCGACTAAGTGATTGCAGTGGCTTTATCTCCTTTAATTAACCGTTTTAAATTAATTTATCTAATAGAATTTCACTCTCGAAAAAACGCTCGTCATTTGTAATCGGGTCGGTAAATTGAATCGACTTAGCAAGCAATTGTAACGGTTTAGAATAGTCTTCACCTTTGTTTGGCATTAACTCTGGGTAAAATGGGTCGTTGATGATTGGGCTGCCTATTACCGCCATGTGCACCCGCAGCTGGTGCTGCTTACCGGTTATGGGTTCAAGCTTGTAGCGGGCTAAATCACCTTTAGTCTCGATAATGTTTATCACTGTTTCTGTATTTGGTTTTACCCCCTCTTGTTCTTGCATGATGAAAAACGGATTACCGCTAGAGCTTATATGACTGCGGTGTGTGTAAGGGAACTCAAGATCAGCTTTTGGTGCGCACGCAATAGCCTCGTAGGTTTTCTTTACTTCTCGTTTTTCGAATAAATATTGATACGCGCCACGAACTTTAGCATTGCAACCGTAGATGGTTACACCTGCGGTTTCACGGTCCAGGCGGTGCATTGGACTGATGTCTTCATTTTGAAAACGACGCTTTAAGCGAGAGAGCAAACATTCTCGAACAAATCGGCCTGTCGGGGTTACTGGAATAAAATGCGGTTTATCAACCACGATAATAGCGTCGTCTTTGAACAGTATTTTTTCTTCAAAAGGAATTAATGGTTCGTCTGGAATTTCACGATAATAGAATACGTGAATCTCAGACTGGTACGGACTTGTTGGACTAATCGGCTCCCCTGTCTCACTAACAATTAAGCCTTGATTCATTCTTTGTATTTGAATTGCTTTGTCAATAAACGGAAAACGATCCAACAAAAAATCAAGAATGGTCGCCCACTGACCATATTCCTCCGACTTACTTTTAGTATCACCCCGTTTCGGCAACCAAACACGGCTAGCCGACACACCATCACGCATAGGCACCGGCGATTGCTTTTTCTGCTTACGGACTTTTCTTCGCGGTTCTTCTTGATTGGCTGCTTTAGTTAAACTCATACAATGAGTAATTATATATTAATAGAGGCAGAGATATATCAGCGAGATTAATCACAAATCAAAGAACTAACACCATTTCCTTTTGGTGCTCGCCTTCCTAGGCATAATCATCTCTTTTTTTTAATCGCTGATTAAAGGCTATATCACGAGCCGAAGAATCTACCAAGAATGAGGTTTAACCGCGATCACTTAATATGCTGAACACATCAAATATTGCATGTTCTTTGCAATCGATTCAAATTCGCTATGTGTTTTGCTGAGTTCCGCCAGCAAGTCTTGGTTCTTGTTGTAGTGGTCAACTATGCTTTGGGAAGTGACGATTTTTGTAGTGAAGTTGAAGCAGCAGTAGGTAGGCGAGCGGCTCCAGGAGTATCGGGTCGGCCGCGATAAGGTTTAACCGTGGTCTGTCCCCTGTTAGTTTTGTCAGTTTTTTCATGACGCCTCATCTACATCGAGATTATCATCTTTTTCTTGATTCGCATATTCAACTCCATATTCAGCATTGATATAACTTGCTATGGCAACAGTCCGTAATGAAATAAAATTCTCAAAATCAGCTTTTGTTTTCTCTGATTTTTTTATCAATTCCAAAGCAGCACCATCTATCAAATGAGAATAATATAAATCGTTAGCTTTTTCGGTTTGTTTATTGCACCCATCTAGACTACTTTTATATTGGTCTTTCGGGTCGGCATTTTTAAAGTCATTGTTACTGCTGGTTTCGATAATAGCTATATTAGAAATTAAGTTACAGGAGTCACGTTCATTCCAATTTTTTAAATACTTTTTACAATACTGTGTCGGCCAGAGGTGATGAAGTTGGGTATTTCTACTGCTTATTTTTACCACAGAGCCAGTCATCAAATCTTTTGCGCCTTTTTGATTCAATATACACCTGACCATTTTACCAATCGCACCTCCAGGTGTAGCTTGTTTGAGGTTTGTGTATTTTTCTAGGAGACTGGAATCTAACAAACTCATATCGTTATTTTCTATAGCCTCTAAAAGAAAACGCGCATCAGATCTTTGTTTATTATTTACTCCTTCAGTAAAGCGTTGATGTAAACATGAAGAAACAACGTATCGTTTTATTATGTTGAAAGCTAGTGCTTTATCTTTAGGGCTTTTTTTATTGATTTCAGCCTCATGCCAAGCATAAGCTAGCGGAGCAAATATTGCGTCATAAGGTACATTAGAATTATCAACATCAAGTGCGAATCCAAGTTGCTGAGTTAGAAAGTCACCTACCGCCTCGAGAGAGGTAACAGCAGATTTCTGATGAGCGGCCCAATTATTTTTATTAAGGCTTTTAGGAATGAGAGATTTTTTAGGGTCTTTTCCATCCATCAATAATACAGTTTGTAAA
>JALZWI010000150.1 GCA_023299895.1 Arenicella sp.
TTGATTTTTACCGAAAAGAATTAGATAAAGAAAAACAAATCGCTTTTTTTAGCAAACAACTGATTATCGCCAAACAACACAATTTACCCGTGATTATTCATAATCGCAAAGCCCATGATGACTGCATCAAATTGCTACAAGAAGTAGGTATCAAAAATGGCATCATCCATGCCTTTAATGGCAGTATTCAACAAGCGGAAAAATACATTGAACTAGGCTTTCTACTCGGTTTTGGAGGCATGCTGACCTTTGAGCGATCGACCAAACTGAGAAATTTAGTAACACAATTACCAATAGAGTCTATTGTGCTTGAAACTGATGCGCCAGACATGACAGTTGAACAACACAAAGGAAGCCGTAACAGTCCTCATTATTTACCTTATATTTTGAAATCCATTGCACAAATAAAACAACTTTCAGAGCACCGAGTAGCAATGATCACTACTGCGAATGCCCAAAAAGTAACCTTCCCTAGGTAGAACACCCTCCTAGCTTAACCCAATAACACCCGAGACAAATTCAAATTATGCTTCTAATGAAGCTTGTTTCCAACCTGCTAGAGGACGCGTAGGCATCACTCTTCTAGCACACTCAGAAACCACCTGAGATTCAGACAACTTCATTGCGCCACAATCACTGCATGCGCGAATCTGTATTTTGCCATTTCGAGGATTCTCTAATGTAACCCAGTTATGCGATTTTTTCATGTAAACTCAAGTTCTATTTTTAAACAGAACAAACCTTAATAATTAACCCACCATCATCTTAACAAAAATCAATTTCAAAACATATAGTTAGCGTAAGTTGTTAACAATATTTATTAATGTTTCATCTGTCTAAAAACTATTAACTCATCATTAAAAAACGATATTAAAGAAAATACATGAAAGGCACACTAACCGCTGGCGTCTTATTGATAGGCGACGAACTACTCTCTGGCAGCATTCAGGATCTAAACTTGGCTTATATAGCAAACAAATTAGAGACTCGCGGCATCCGAGTGCGCGAAACACGCATTGTGCCCGACATTGAATCTGAAATCGTCGATGCGGTAAATACACTGCGTAATAAATTTGATTACGTTTTTACTACCGGAGGCATCGGCCCAACTCATGATGACATCACCTCTGATTCAATAGCCAAAGCATTTGGTGTCGGCAATGTAATACAGCCCTTTATTTTTGATCGAATAGAACAACATTTACAAACCAAGGGAGTGGAGTTTACGAAAGCCACTCAGCGCATGGCTTACGCACCTGAAGGCTCTGAAATAATTGATGCCGGTCAATCAATTGTGCCTGGTTATCGAACTGAGAATGTCTATGTAATGGCAGGCGTGCCGCGAATCATGCAAGTTATGCTAGACGCCATCCTTGATAAATTAAAACTTGGCAAACCCATTATCAGCCAAGAAGTTCATGCGAATGTTGGCGAAGGTGAAATTGCCGCATCATTAGAATCCATTCAACACGCACACTCTGACGTCGTTATTGGCAGTTACCCACAAGACCATGATTCTACCAGAAGCGACTATCGAGTTGTGTTTGTTGTTCGTGGCGTTGAGCTTGATGAGCTTAATGTTGTTTGCAATAAAATTTTTGATGTCTGCCAAAATAACGGATACGAAGCCATTAAAATTTAAACTTGGCCATGGCGAAAGCAATCCGTTGTATGGTCATTAACCATACCTGCTGCCTGCATAAACGCGTAACAAATGGTACTGCCAACAAATTTAAAGCCTAACTCCTTTAGGGCTCTACTCATTGCTTTGGACTCAAGTGTTGAGCTCGGCACGTCCTTTAAGGTGTTAAAGTAATTAACGATCGGCTTGCCATCCACGAAGGACCATAAAAATTCTGAAAAATCAGAATCATTCAATTCTTGCATTTCAATATATAACTGAGCATTCACAATAAACGCATTAACTTTTAATTTATTTCGAATGATGCCTACATCTTGTAACAACTCTGTCCGTTTAGCCTCATCATATTGGGCAATTTTATAAGGGTCGAATTGATCAAAAGCTTGACGATAGGTCTCACGTTTTTTCAACACCGTAATCCAACTCAAACCAGCTTGTGCACCTTCTAGATTTAACATCTCAAACAAAGTGCGGTCGTCATAAATCGGCACGCCCCATTCATTGTCATGATAAGCCTGATACAACTGAGTATCACCACACCAAGTGCACCGAATTAATTCTTTTTTTGTCATTCTTTACTTATCAATTTTTTATTTTTTATCACCGCGTAAGGCAAGTACACGATCATATAAATCATTCCTATCAACGTCTTCAGGCGACACCGATTCACTGCTAAGAATTGATAAACGCTTCATAAACGCCGTTGGAAAACCTTTCATGGCACGCCCTTTATGACGTGAGAACCAAGTACCCCAAACGCCTTGTATCGCTAATGGTACAACGGGGACAGGTGTGCGTTTAATGATCTGTTCTACGCCTGGTTGAAATTTACGCATCTCACCGTCATGGGTAATCCCACCTTCAGGGAAAATACATACCAACTCCCCACTCTCTAAGGCAATGGCAATTTCTTCAAAAGCTTGCTTGAGCAGTTCAGGGTCGTTTCGACTGCTGGTAATTGGAATCGCCTTGAGTGATTTAAATATAGTTTTTGCTATTGGTAAGCGATAATAAACATTGTCCATTACGAACCGAATTGGCCGCGCATTAAGCGCAAAAATTAATACTGGATCAATAAAGCTAACATGGTTACAGACTAACAGTGCAGGACCATTCTCTGGAATATGCTGCAAATCATTTTTTTTAACTCTGTATATACTATGCACCAATAACCAACTTACTAACCGTAAAAAGAACTCTGGGATAACTGACAAAATATAAAGAGTCACCAGTGCATTTGAAATTGCAACTACTTTGAAGATATCCAATATGTTGTAATCCAACGCCAGCATACTTGCAGCTAAGATCCCAGCAAACACCATAAATATTGCATTAATAATATTGTTGACTGCAATAGTACGTGAACGTTGTGCTTCCTCACTTCGCACCTGCATAAAGGTATACATCGGCACGATAAATAAACCACAGCTAAATGAAATCATCATCATATTGAAGATGACAGACCAAATTCCAGGAACAGCAAACAACTCTGTCAATGACCTTAATTGGTCGCTCGGAGGTAAGTCAGTATTACCAAACATCCAAGTAAATATCGTAATGCCAATCGCACCAATCGGCATTAGACCTACTTCGACTCTGCCTTTTGACAAGGCTGCGCAAGCAAACGCGCCCAAACCAATTCCAACAGTAAAAATAGCAATCGTGACAGTGGCGACTTTGGCATTACCGTAGAGCACGTGTTCGGCGAAAATTGGGAACTGAGTTAGCACGATAGAGCCAAAAAACCAAAACCAAGAAATCGCTAAAATAGATAAAAATACTGGCTTATTTTTACGTGTCTCTCGTACAATACTCTTAGAACTTTGCCAAACATTAAAACTAATTTTTAAATCTGGAGCGGAGGGCTTAGCGCTGGGTATTTTAGTGCTCGTCGCCCACCCTAATAGCGCTGTGACAATTAATGTTCCTGCCAAAATAGGTAAATAACTTAAATCACTAGCCAGAAAACCGCCGACAACGATACCCAATAAAAGCGAAACAAACGTCCCAGCTTCGACATAAGCGTTACCTGTTAATATCTCATTTTCTGCTAATTGCTGGGGCAAAATACTATATTTAATTGGACCAAAAAAAGCTGATTGAACGCCCAATGCAAATAAAATAACCAACATGAAATAGACTGATCCTGAATATAAAGCGATACTTCCAACGCTAACGATCACTATTTCTGCTAACTTAATTCTCTTAATTAAGAATGACTTTTCATATTTATCTGCAAGCTGTCCTGCAGTCGAACCAAAAATAAAAAAAGGTAAGATAAATGCAATTGCAGCAATATTTAGAAGTAATCCTTCGTTTTCTAAAACTAAGTGATAGCCAATAAAAATAAATAAGGCGTTCTTATAAATACCATCATTAAACACACCTAAAAACTGCGTGCAAAAATATGGGAAAAAACGTTGTTGGGTAAAAAAACTGTTAGACATTACTCTATTAATGGCTGAATTGCATCACAATTACTGACGTTGATTAGTCACTCTTAGTATAAGATTACCATCAACCTAACTTCAGTAGTAAAAAATATCCCCCAAGGCAATGCCATCTCAAATAGTCGATTACATTATTATTGGTCAAGGTTTAGCAGGCTCTTTATTAGCCCACAGATTAATCATGCGTGGCAAAAAAGCACTGGTGATCGATAACAATCATTACCAGAGTTCATCGAAAGTCGCAGCAGGTATTATTAATCCTGTTACAGGACCTAGATTGTCTCTCACTGATAATTTCAATCACTATTATCCACAAGCCAAACAATACTATGCTGCTTTAGAGCGAGCTCTAAAAGTAACACTATGGCAAGAACTACAGCAGCATCGATTAATTCAAACCCAAGATCAACTCGATTATTATCATAAACGCTCTCTCAATAGCGACTACCAAAATAGCCTAGGCAAACAAATAAACTCGCCCTATTTCAACAGTGAGTTCAGTAGTGTTGAAATTTATCAAAGTACGGTAATTGATACCAAATTACTCATCGCTCAAACTCGAAACTGGCTAATAGAAAATGATAGTTTCAGCGCTAGCAAACTCGATTACCAACAAATACTGACGACCGAAAGTGGCTTTAATATCGGGCAAATACAAGCTCGCCATATTATTTTCTGCGAAGGTTTCCAAGCAATTAATAATCCTTGGCTGAGCCATTT
>JALZWI010000151.1 GCA_023299895.1 Arenicella sp.
ATTATAAATAAATAATTCGAAATTACAACCTTCCCAAATAATTCTGGCCTAAGCGGTTTTATATTTATGCAATTTCTTGGTAAACGTTAGATAACTTCCCTTCTTAGTAAACTTGAGAGAACTCTGAAGAATGTATTGACTGCAGCTTATGCGAGCCAGAATGCCCAGTTGGAGCCATTGTTGCTGATGACGATCTTGAATCAGATCAGGAGCACTACATTGAGCTTAATGAAGAGCTCTCGGCTATCTGGCCAGTGATTACCGAAAAGAAGCCTGCACTGGACGACGCCGATGAATGGGCAGATAAAGAAGGCAAGCTAGAGCTGCTCGAGCGCTAAGGCTTACAACACAATACAAGCAATAAATAGAATTTGCTCATACGGTTATTTATTCCTATCCAAATCACCAAATGGGATGATTTTCTTTAGTGTGTTATCACGTAATTGATAATGATGATACAACGCCGCCACGATATGCACAGCGATTAACATCCACGCCAGCCATTTTCCTAAAATCTCCTTATGAATAAAATCGATTGGTTTCTCAAATGTATTAAAGTCTAACCCCATTTGACCTACCACTAACCATTCGAATAAATCCGTAGCTCTGAACGACGGAATATCAAACAACCAAAAAAAGTTAATTGCCCTTCCGCCAAAACCAAGCCACCCTGTCAGAGGCAATAAAATAATAAATAAATACAACAACCAATGCGCATAATGCGCTGCAATATGCTGCCAACGTGGGCCAGGTTCATCTGCCGGCACAACATTAACCAACCGCCAAACTAAACGAGGAACCACCAATAAACCAACACTTATACCGAACATGACATGTACCGTCCTCGCTAACCGACGAGCATCAGGGTCAGACTCAACAAACCATAGGCCGTAATAAACCGCTATATAAGCACACAAAAAGCATAAGGCCGTAGTCCAATGCAACCACTTCGCAACCGACCCATACTTTAAATTTGTGTTTTTTAATGCCATATTTTTACCTATAAAAGGATCACTCTAGCAACCAGTCAAGCATCAGGTTTTTAATCTGCGTTTGATAAAGTCTACCCTCATCTTCCGGAACTCTAATACTAATTAACGTTGAAGTCGATTATGCATTGAATTGTTTATCAACATACAAACGACGAAAGTCATCTAAAAACTACGCTATTTCATCATATGACATTTCCACATAACGAGCCAAACATTCATCACTAAAAATTTAAAGTGCTTTCACCATGCTGGTTTTAACTCTCGATTTACGAGCCTATTTTTAATCTATCCACACCAACATTAGATCTTTTATGTTACTCATAGAATAATAGACCAATCACGAAAATTGATATTTAAAAATAGACTATAGATAACCTCGCCCACTAACAACAAACAGGTTCAATGTAACCAATAGCGTGTAAGATGAGTCTATACTTATAGATAACTTTAGATCACTCTCTCTATTATATGCTTAAGACTGGTTTCGTTGATCGACTTTGGCACATGTTGACCCTGTGCATCCTCTCAGACTTTGCTTATAAATGACTTAATACCTGAGACGATTGGTTTAGTGAAACCAATTGGGCTGATTTTAATTTTACCTAAAGATTATGATTCTTAAATCTGGGGGGCAAAATTTCATGTAACTTGAACCTCTAACTTGATGGCCTCGGCCGCTGATCACCCGTATTAGAAACTGCCTGCCGTTAAATTTTAAAAAACTAAAATGAGAACTTAACAATGAATAAAAAAGTCTGTGAAATGATTCTAGATATATTAGCTCCGGTAAGTACACGGCAAATTTTCGGGATGACGGGCGATACCTTGAACCCTTTCTTGGATGCTATTCGCCGTGACGGACGATTTGAATGGATGGGGGTACGCCACGAGGAGGCCGGTGCGTTCGCAGCCGGCGCACAGGCAAAACTTACTGGCAAACTAGGCTTGTGTGCAGGAACAACGGGGCCAGGCGCTCTGCATTTGATTAATGGTTTATATGACGCCAAACGCGATCGCGCTCCGGTTCTGGCTATTACTGGGCATATTCCCACTTCAGAACAAGGCACAACCTATTTCCAAGAAACTAATTTAAAAGGAATTTTTGAAGATATCTGCGTGTATAACCAGTACTTAAGTACGCCAGCACAAATGCCGCGCATGATACAACAGGCTGTACAAACCGCGCTTACCGAAGGTGGGGTTGCGCATATTTCAATTCCCAGTGACATCATCAACCAGGAGGTTCCCAACTCTAGTCATCTGCGTGAAATCATGATTCCTCATGCTACAATTATGCCCTGCCCTGGTCAGCTTCAAAAAACGGCTGACATTCTTAATAAAAGCGGCAAGATTACTATTCTCGCCGGTCATGGTTGCCATGGCGCACGTGGTGAATTGCTGGTACTAGCGGAGAAGTTAAGCGCACCAATTGTTCGTACTTTGCGGGCTACAGATGTCATGGAATATGATAACCCATATTGGATTGGTGGTCTCGGTATGCTTGGCTCACCCCAAGGCATCAAGGCTATCGAAGAATGCGACACCCTGCTTATGCTAGGTACCGACTTCCCTTACAGTGCGTTTTTACCCAATGGTAAAAACATCATTCAGGTCGACCTCAAAGCAGCCCATATTGGCCGACGTTGCGCGGTAACTGTTGGCATTATTGGTCATGTAAAACCAACCATGGTGGAACTGACTAAGCTATTAACTCAAAACACCAACGATGCATTCTTATCCAAAGCGCAAAGTAGAGCCGCAGCATGGGATAAAACAATGGATAAAAAAGCCTCGCTCAATAAGCGTAAGCTGACCCCGCCTCAAGCGGTTACCAGAATGGCCTGTGATCTAGCCGATGACGATGCCGTGTTTACGGTAGATGTTGGGGAAGTTACCGCATTCGCTGCTCGGCATTTACGCATGCGCGGCACTCAACGTTTGCTCGGATCATTTAATCACGGCACCTTAGGTGTGGCGTTTCCTAGTACTATGGGCATACAAGCACTGGACAAAAATCGCCAGTGTATTGCACTGTGTGGTGATGGCGCTTTTGCGATGATGATGCAAGATTTTGTGACGGCAGTACGTTATGACCTGCCACTAACAATCATTGTTTATAACAATGAAAAACTAGGGTTTGTTGAGCTGGAAATGCAAGCCACAGGGTTTCCAAAATACGGAACCAAATTAGTAAACCCAGATTTTGCGGCCTATGCTGAAATCTGTGGCGGCAAGGGAATTAGTGTTGAAAAACCGGAACAGTTAGAAGACGCAATTCGCACAGCTTATGCCGCAAAAGCGCCGTATATACTTGATATAAAAGTGAATCCTGACGAATTAATATTGCCACCAAAAATTGACCCGGCGCATGCCTGGGGTTACAGTTTTGCAAAATTAAAAGAACTCTTTATTGAAGGCGAAGATCAATAGCTACCGACATAAGTAATAACTAGGATACCAAGACAATGACAGATAAACGCAATTCAAAAGAGCAGCACCCTGTATTAACCGGTTACGACGCTATTCACAATGCGAGAGCCAATAAAGGCACCGCTTTTACTCCACCTGAACGAGACTCTCTAAAGCTGCGTGGATTATTACCATACGCAGAATTTTGTTTGGAAGGGCAAACCGAACGCGTATTAGAAAATATGCGTCGTAAGGCCTATGATATTGAAAAATATATCTTCCTCTCCGGCCTACAAGGCCGCAATGAACGCCTTTATTATCGTACGGTGATCGACAA
>JALZWI010000152.1 GCA_023299895.1 Arenicella sp.
ATGCCAGCAAATCTAACTCTCGCCGTTACAACTTGGCCGTACTGATTAAATGAAAATTGCTTCCTGGAATGTTAATTCTCTGCGCGTTCGTGTAGAGCATGTAAGTGACTGGCTAACCGCCAATCAACCTGACTTGTTGTGCTTACAGGAATTAAAGATGGTTGATGCTGACTTCCCTGAAGAAGTATTTACTGAACTTGGATATCACAGCGCATTCACTGGCCAGAAAACCTACAACGGCGTGGCGATTTTAAGCAAGAAACCACTCGCTAATGTAGTCACTGATTTGCCTGATTTTGAAGACCCTATGCGCCGTTACATTGCGGGCGATTATCCACTCAGCAACGGTGAAACACTAAGAATTGTTAATGTATACGTGCCAAATGGGCAAGCATTAGACTCAGATAAATTTGTCTATAAGCGCGCATGGTTCGCAAAGCTTCAGCAAGCAATGCGCAATTCACTTAACGAAAATTCAAACACCGTGTTAGTGGGTGATTTCAATATCACGCCGAGCGACTTAGATGTACATGACCCAAAAAAGTGGCGAGGCAGTATTCATTGCAGTGATATCGAACGGCTAATGCTACAAAAGCTAATGAGCGAAGGCTTGTATGACACCTATCGTCACTTCCACAAAGACGGTGATCAGTTTTCATGGTGGGACTACCGAGGAGCAGGCTACCGAGCCAATGAAGGTCTGCGCATAGATTTAGTGTTAAGCTCGTCAGCCATGCTTGACCGCGCTAACGCAAGTTCAATTGATGAAGACCCGAGGAAGCTAGAGCGGCCATCAGACCATACGCCAGCAATTGCAGAATACGACATCTAGTAAATAGTCTGTTTTATGATGAACCAGACTATTTGGGTAAAAATAAATTAAATTGTCAGCGCTCTAACTATTTCAGTAATGTTGCAATTATAGTCTGATTTATGTGTTAGTTTTTAAACAGAGACAATAAGGCAAATATCATGATAACTAAATCTTCAAAGAAACTGCTTTTTCTATGTAGCCTAATTACCTTTACAGTAGGAACTAGTTATACGCTGGCCAATACTAAAATGACGCCAATCATTAACTACGTATTGCTAGCTGATGAGCCTAACGCACAAGCAGAATACAAATATTCAAAAAATACCGGGCCAGACAAAAACCCTCTAAAGGGATGGAACTCAGGCTGGTATAACAGGGATCGAGACGAAGCTTCGGTTGGTTTTCAATATATACCTTGGCGAGTATTTGAACCCGACAATGATGATTTCAGTGGCACAAAAGACGCCATTGAGAACATTATTAACCGAGATGGCAGTAAAGGCCGCCATTTAATTTTGCGGATTTATTGTGACTGGGCAGGCACGCACGATATAACTCGTCCAAACAAAGAGTGGTTAGGTCGTTCAGACGGCTGCCCAGAATGGATGTATGACGAGGTTGGTGTAGATCATATTACGGGTATAGACCGAGGAGTAAAAAGATACGATAAGGCAACTCCATTACTTCCCACTGTGACTGACTTTAATGACTCTAAATACCTAGGACAAGCAGAACAAATAATCGCCAAGTTTGCAGAACTCTATAACGACGATCCTAGAATATTTACCATTCAGATGGGAATTCTTGGCTATTGGGGAGAGTGGCACACCTTCGGATCTAACTTAGATGAAAATTCTGGCTATGTGATCGATAAATACAATAAGTCGTACACAATCTCAGATGACGCTAAACGCACAGTCATCGATGCCTATCAAAATGCATTTACTCAATCGAAAATAGTCGGACGATACCCATCGGATTCTATTTTAAGTGGTGAAGATAATATTGGTTTCCATAATGATTTCTTTATGCCATTTCGCGGTAACAGCGCAAGCTTTGATCAAGAAATTGAAGATAATATGTTTTGGAAAAACGGCCCCGTAGGAGGCGAGGCACCTCCTGAGTTCAATAGACAAAACAACGCCGATACAGATGTTAACAGGAAAGCTGTTTTTACTACTGAACGAGGCCTAGAGATGATTGAAACAGGCCACTACACAACAATGCTACTCGAGAAGCCAACAGACCCTGACGAGTTATCGGGTTACATGTATTTACATCGTAAGATGGGTTACAACTACCAAATCGAAAAAGCGGTTTTTGCACCAAACCTGCCCGAAAAGAGTGAACTCAACTTATCATTGTTTATTAATAACATTGGCGTAGCGCCGATTTATTATAGTTGGGATGTAGAATTCGCCTTACTCGACAACGATAATAATGCGTTAGCCCTAAATGAAGCAGACAATTACGATTTACAAAGCATCATGCCAACCGATATTTCTCAGATAGATGGGCGTATCGATACAAGCCATTTAAGTCGAGGACAATATCGCCTAGGCGTTCGAGTTATTCAGCCCAACTCACAAATCAACAAAGATGAACGTTGGAAACTATTAGCTAGAAACACCTACATAGAGTTTTCAAATGACATTGAAACCATAGAAGGCTATTGGAACGAAGACAACGCCTTACAAGGAGGATGGTCGATATTAGGAAGCGTTCGAATCGACTGAATAAAGGTCGGTATTTGCCCTATTTAATTTAAAAAGACCTTAATAAAGAACCAAGGAAGGTTCAAATATAAATTTCAACCATTCGCCTCAATAGCGAAAATTGTTGTGAAGATACAAACCTGCCCGAGGCTTGGAGTCTAGCCTAACTAATAAGTATTTTTAGCTACCTTTCTTGCCTGATTATTGATGGAATAAGCCTCAAAAGAAAATCATCTCCACCATTCTCAAGCTCGGTTACGTTACCATAGGTGTCAAAAGCGCGGATAGAAGAGTATGCCATAATTTTGGGAAACTCTATTTCCACGATAAAGTCGTCTCCTCTTTGAGCGCTACCAAGATTAAATTTGAAAACTTCAAATTCTGGACCGCTACCTATCGGGTTTTCATCGAGGTTTGGATTACTGCTCGCATCAAAACCTTGCCGTGTATTATAGTCTATAACTATGGCATTATTTCCCGGAGACTTTATCTCAAAACGGTTGATGTCAAGCTCACTTGCGCTAACAGTCGCTCTGATTCTCAGTGGTTCATCGCCCTGGCTTACAACTTCAATAGCAGGGCCTTCCTGGTCATCTATACCAATATAATTAAAAGGGTGAACGTGCGGATCTTTACATGGATCAGTTCGACATTCACCATCGCCATTATCGAGTTGAAACGCCAAAGAGAATGGAGTATCTTCGCGAACTTCAAAATGTAAATGCACATTTACCGCGTTGGTATTCCCCATGCCACCAATGTCTTGCCCTGCAACAACCACATCACCTGCTTCGACATCTACAGATGCTAAGTGTGCATATCGAGAATAGACAGACCCGCCATTTGGGCTAGTTAAGTTAGGGTGTTCTATTTGAATAGAACCACCTTGACCGTCGGAAGGCGCGCTAAAGACAACACCGTCAGTCATCGCAAAGATTCGATTTTCAGTTGTTCCTCGTATATCAATCCCTCGATGAAAATCAAAATCATCATTTAAGAGGCGCGGACCAAAAGTAGATGAAACTAACGTTACGTCGGTTGGGAACACAAGATTTTGCTCACCGCTTGCTACAGACGTTATCGGCAAATTCAGAATGAACATCAGCCATACAATTATTCGTATCGTTATTTTCATATTAAGTCTTCTATATACAATTAGAATGTGTGTAAAAATGCCTGGCAATATCACAATGAATATCTTTGAAGATAGTAAGGTTTAATAGCCTTATAACCGCATAAATCGAAGATAATTAGATCATATTATCAATTTGAATATCAGAATGCTGGTGACGATAAAATTAGCAGGTAAGACTTACCGCAAAGAAAATACTAGCGGCGAAT
>JALZWI010000153.1 GCA_023299895.1 Arenicella sp.
CAAAACGTATATACGATACACATTCATTTACCAGGTACAGAGCCTGCCGCAGGTGCTAATATGCCGTTTACTTCGGCAATCCGTGTAACCTCAGGTCAGGTAGTATTCTTATCGGGTGTAACTGCGGCGCCGGTCCCGCATAGCCATCCGCATGTTCCTGCCGAATTTGATCACCTTGATTTCAGTGCGGCTGCTCAAACTGAGGCGATCATGGAGCGCTTAAAAGTAACCATGGAAGCGGCAGGCGGCAAGCTGACGGATATCATTCAGGTCACGAGATTTGTGGTTGATATTGGTGAAAATCAGGACGAAATCAATGCTGTGATGAACCGCTATTGGGGATCAGATCATCGACCGGCGAGTACCTCTGTCGGGATTGTGCGTCTTGCAACTGACCCTCGGTTCGTATTAGAAATAGAAGCGGTCGCGGTACTACCAATTAAGTAAACAAACCTCATTTATTTGATCAGAAAAATTCAATGCAATTTGTTATTCCGTACGTAATTATCATCATTCTTTCTGCCGCCTTTGCTTTATTGCCAGTTAAAATAGCGGCTAGTAAACTGACTGTTGGCAAGCCTGGTTGGCTATATTCTGTGATTGCCGTTATTCTGTCGGTGATCATTACTAATGCGTCAAGTTATGTTATCCCAATCATAGTTATTGCGGTGCCAGTGGCCATTGCGGTGGTGGGTTTTGTTTATGAATCAGTTTTAGAAACCACGTTTAAAAAAGGCGTTTGTATTGCTTTTATTGCGGTGTTAATTCAGTTTGCCGTGACTTCAGTTATGCTGAACGTTTTTTTCCAATAGGCTTAGGTATTGTGAGTATGGACATTGTTTTTGAAGAACTGGATTACCAGAAAACCTCTTTGGGTGATATTAGCCTGCGCAAACGTTCTGAGCCACGCTTAGATAATCAAATTATTTATGAAGTAAAACTTGGCGATGAATTTTTGATGTCGAGTTTATTCGTCGAAGCCGAAGAGCAACTATCTACTTTGGGTTTGGCGGCAATAAAAGCCAATGGTTTTAACGATGCTTTAGACATTGTCGTCGGTGGGCTTGGTTTAGGCTATACCGCTATCACCGCACTTAATGATAACGCCGTTCACAGAATGCGTGTAATTGATGTAATGCAACCTGTCATTAACTGGCACCAACAAGGTATATTGCCAATCGGCGATGTACTTGCCACCGACCCGCGTAGTGAATTAATTTACGGTGACTTTTTTGCCATTGCTACAACAGATACCGAAGGTTTTTTAGATGTTCAACAAGTTGATGCGGTCTTACTCGACATCGATCACTCGCCAAGTCATTGGTTGAACGATGGCAATAGTAGCTTCTATTCGCAAGCTTCACTTAAGGCAATGTCAAATAAGATAAAGTCGGGTGGCATCTTTGGCTTATGGTCAAACGAATTGCCAGACCAAGCTTTTGTCGATTTGCTTGATACAGTTTTTTGTAATACAGAATCTCATATTGTGAGTTTTTCTAATCCGTACTCAGGCGGCGAATCTATTAACTCAGTATATATCAGCAGCGTGCGTTAGAAGAGTTCCATGTTAAATATGGATTTTTTGAACGTATAATGATCAACACCAATGAGATGGGCTGGCTAAGTAGCCCATCAGTGGGCGTTGAACGTAAACCACTGGCGGGTGAAAATAAAGAATCTGGCCATGTAACGTCAGTTGTGCGTTATAAACCAGGCGCGTCGTTCAAACGACATGAGCATCCCTTGGGCGAAGAAATTGTTGTCTTAGAAGGTAGTTTTTCGGACGAGACTGGAGACTAACAGCCAGGCACCTATTTTAGGAACCCACCCAGCAGTTCACATGCGCTTTTTAGTGAAAATGGTTGCGGTTTGTTCGTAAAGTTATGCCAGTTCCAGCAAAGTGATACAGAGCAAGTCTGTATCGATCTAAATAATGCAGACTGGCCGGGGCAGAGTGGTTTGCAGGTAATGCCATTGCATGAAGACTTTCAGGAACATGCATCCTTAGTTAAGTGGCCAGAAGATTAAGTCTTTAGCTCTCATAAGCGCTTTGGTGGCGAGGAGATATTCGTATTATTGGGCACTTTCTGTGATGAGCATGGTCAATATCCAGCGGGGAGCTGGATTCGCAGTCCGCATATGAGTGAGTAATACCCTTATGTCAAAGAAGAAACCATTATTTGGGTCAAAACAAGGCATTTATCCCAATCTTAATTAGAACTCAAACTTTATATGTCTTCGCCTTGCTGTGCCCCAATCCCGAATGAAAGGGCATCGCTGGTATAGCTTGTACCAAAAGTTTGCCATAAGCTAGCGACTTGTCGGACCGCAGATTGGATTTGTTCTTGCGTAAGCTCTTTTAATGGATGGATATAAACTGAAAACAACATATTGTCACTCACGGCGTAGCGGGCATCTAACGCTAGGTGAAAATTGGAAACCAGTGTCGCATATAGGTGTTCCTGATTAAGTGCTTCTATATCGATTATCGGCGCGATAATGCGCATTCTATTATAGGTAATATCTGATAGCAGAGTCATTGCAACGCCATCAAAAATAAACTGCACATTACCTGAATTGCCTTGAGAGTCTGCGGCCATCTGGGTCACAATTTCTTCCATCTCTTTTTGCGTCATATCGCTTTGTGCGGTGACGGTGTTCGTACCAATAAGCAATAAGGCGAATACCCCAATTAGCTTAGTCATTGATTGTGAAATTAAACGCATATGATTCTCCTAGTTAAGTGTTTCAGACCTTCTTTTACTATCATAGCTTACAAAAAAGGCCTCACTCAATATGAGCAAGGCCTTTAGAGGGAGTTGTTTTTCATGGGGCAGAGTCGTTGAAAATTATTCTTGTCCTAGTTAAGCATTTTTTCTACGACTCTGCCCCATGAAAAGTTGCTAGGCAACCAACAACTTATTTACTAGTTTTACATAGTTAGCCGGGTCTTTAATCTGTGCGCCTTCACTTAACGCGGCTTGGTCAAACAAAACTTGCGCCCAGTCAGCGAAGTTGTCACTGTCTGGTTTTAAGCCTTTGATTAAAGCGTGATCAGGGTTGAGTTCCAAAATCGGTTTTGATGTGGGTGCGTCTTGTCCCATGGCTTTCATAATACGTTCTAGGTTCGCGCCTGGGTCGCTTTCATCGGCGACTAAACACGCAGGGGACTCGGTTAAACGGTTGGTCAAACGCACTGCTTTAACGAGCTCGCTGAGTGCTTCTTGCAGCTTTTCGGTGACGTTTGAGAGTTCTTCTTTTTGCTCCTCTTGCTCTTTCTTCTCATCGTCGCTTAACTCAAGATCACCTTTACTAACGGACTTCAGTGGTTTCTCGTTATGTTCTGGTAGGCTGTTTACTAACCACTCATCGACAGGGTCAGTGAGTAATAATACTTCGATGCCTTTTTTACTAAACAGTTCCAAATGCGGCGAACCTTTGGCTGCTGCGTAGCTTTCTGCGGTGATGTAATAAACTGCGTCTTGATCTTCACTCATGCGCTCAACATATTGGTCTAACGAAGTGTTCTGCTCATCAGAATTATTATGTGTGCTTGAGAAACGCAGTAGTGGCGTAATGTTATCTTTATTCGCCATATCTTCGACTACGCCTTCTTTAATCACTTGGCCGAACTCATTCCAAAATTCTTGGTAGTTTTCTGGTTCATCTTTGGCGATGCGTTTTAGCTCGTCCAAAACACGTTTAACTGCGCGACCTTTGATCTTCTGAATATCACGATCACTTTGCAAAATTTCACGCGATACATTTAATGGCAAGTCTTGTGAATCTACGACGCCTTTAATAAAGCGTAGGTAGTTCGGCATTAAATTGTCAGCATCATCAGTAATGAAAATACGACGAACATACAGTTTGATGCCTGTTTTAGCGTCGCGATTCCATAAGTCGTATGGTGCTTTTTTTGGAATATACAGCAATGACGTATATTCTAAATTACCTTCGACTTTATGGTGCAAAGTCGATAATGGCGGCTCCATGTCATAACACAGCGTTTGATAAAAATTTTGATACTCTTCGTCGGTGATATCGCTTTTCGCGCGAGCCCACAAAGCGGTGCCAGTATTAACAGTCTCGAATTCACGTTCGCCGCCTTCAACTTCTTTACCTTCTTCGTCAAGTGGCGCAGCACTCAGCATTTTGATTGGCAATGAAATATGCTCAGAGTATTTATTGACAATGTGCTTAAGGCGGAAGTCTTCAGTGTATTCTTCTTCGCCTTCTTTTAAATGCAGAGTAATCGACGTGCCAACGGCTGCTTCATCAGTTGTGCTGATTGAGAATTCGCCTTTACCTTGCGATTCCCACAAGGTTGCTTGATCAGAACCGGCTTTGCGAGTAATTAAGCTGACCTTGTCCGCCACCATAAACGCTGAATAAAAACCAACACCGAATTGACCGATTAGATTGGCGTTATCGTCTTCTTTGTCATTCGCCTTAATGGCTTCCATGAATTTTTTAGTACCAGAGCGAGCAATCGTACCGATATTTTCAATCACTTCATCATGACTCATGCCAATACCGTTATCGGTAATGGTTAGCGTTTTAGCGTCGGGATCGGTAGTGATAGTAACCGCTAACTCTTCGTCATCATTTAGCAGTGCTGCGTCAGTTAAGGCTTCAAAACGACGTTTGTCGATTGCGTCTGAGCTGTTTGAAATAAGCTCTCGCAAGAAGATCTCTTTTTGGCTGTAAAGAGAGTTGATCATTAAGTCCAACAGTTGGCTGATTTCGGTCTGGAAGGCGTGTATTTTTGGTGCGCTCATAATGTCTTTATCTGTTTAGTTATTAAAGTAATTCGATGGACTGTGTTATAGGGATTTTGTGCGATTATTTCAAGTCATAGCGATTGCTATTTTTTAATGCTTTTTTTGAGTTTTTCGTTGACGATATGCACGACTCTCAGTATAGTCGCGCCTCTACGCACTAGAGCGTGGGCTGAGGTTGTTCCCATTTGTTATTTCGTAATTGTTTTACGATTTAATATTAAGCCTCAAATATGAAAAGTCGGGGTGTAGCGCAGCCTGGTAGCGCATCTGGTTTGGGACCAGAGGGTCGGGAGTTCGAATCTCTCCACCCCGACCATTTAATCATAAGTAGTAGATTGGCTTTAAGATGAATCGAGAATGTGAGTTTTCGCACTTCTTTTCAGATGAAGGCTTTTTATTATTAATGTAAGTTGAAGTGGCAATAAGTGAAATAGCGGATTCGTTTTTTCGTTTTTTTGCCTGCTGAAAGCTCTCATTTTATTTTGATAAGTAGTAGATTTTTACAGAAACGTTGAGCGCCCGTAGCTCAACCGGATAGAGCAACGGCCTTCTAAGCCGTAGGTTACAGGTTCGAGTCCTGTCGGGCGCACCATCTGTGATTGGTCTCTATTTCTATTGAACTACCAAACAATAGAAAGCAAGATTAAATGGGGTTTGGCAATATTCAGTAATTTTCTTATACTGTTATATCCAAATTTAAACTGATATGGTGATTGTAGCTCAGTTGGTAGAGCCCCGGATTGTGATTCCGGTGGTCGTGGGTTCGAGCCCCATCAGTCACCCCAGTTTG
>JALZWI010000154.1 GCA_023299895.1 Arenicella sp.
CTTTATAAAAGAATCGTCAACTTTATAAAAGAATCGTCAACTTTATAAAAGAATCGTCAACTTTATAAAAGAATCGTCAGTTTAAAAAGAATGGCTGGGGTGGAAGGATTTGAACCTTCGGATGCCGGAATCAAAATCCGGTGCGTTAGACCACTTCGCCACACCCCAATAAAATCAAACTTTAATAAAATGACTTAACCGATAATTAATTAAACCACATCCAGTAATGGATGAGAATTTAATCCTCTAGCAACAAAACCAATTGAATTTGCTGGTTTTTTTTCTAATAACTCCACACCTTGTTGTTGATCTTGCAACGGCATAAACACCGATCCACCTGATCCACTCATGCGTGGCTTACCATACTGACTAAGCCACTCAATAATAGCATTAACTTGCGGATATTCAGTACGAACAATCGGTTCTAACTGATTTTCTCCAAACTCAAAATCGATGCCATTCTCGAGAGCGCGTATTTTCATCATCTGAGGCCTCGCTGTCAATTGTTTATGGCAAAAAATTTGCTTAGTTGACACATTAACATCAGGGTTGAGGACTAAAAACCAGTGTTCGGGCAAATCAATCGCACTTAACTGTTCACCAATGCCTTCTGCCCAGGCTGATTGACCAAAAACAAATACCGGTACATCCGCGCCTAATTTAAGTCCTAATGCTGCTAATTCTTGTCGATCAAGGCCAAGACCCCATAAATGGTTTAAGGCAATTAACGTTGTTGCTGCATTTGAGCTACCGCCGCCTAAGCCGCCGCCCATGGGTAAACGCTTTTTTAGACTAATTGTTACACCGCATGCATCCTTAACTCTTGTTTGTTTTAGCAATTTAGCTGCGCGCAGGCATAAATCGACATCTTCACTGAAGCCTAAGTCATAGTCACGTTGAATAATGCCATCTTCGCGGATGGCAAAGGTCATCTCGTCTGAGTAATCAAGAAATTGAAAAACCGTTTGTAATTCATGATAACCGTCGGGTCTTTTCCCTACGACATGTAAAAACCAATTAATCTTTGCGGGTGCTGGCCAGACCCTTTGCTCTGCTGATGTTACTGCGGCCATTGCCAGCCCTTAGTAACTAGCTTCACTGTCACTGGGTCAGTTTGGCTATCTCGAGTCGCTGTTAACCTTCTGGGCAACCTATTGCCAGCATAATCACGATAATCTGAAAATTGAATCTGCCAACCCAATTGCTTTAGTCCGACCACATTACCCTGTTCATCTTGCTGATATGAAAAAGCATGATCAGGGTCAGGCAGCACAAACAACCAATAGGCTAACGCGTCTATTGGAATAGGTAATTTAGTGATGTCGGCTAATAGCTTTTGCGCGTTCACACCTTCTGATGCAAGACCGCTATGTAAGATTCCTTTGCTGTCACTGAGCTGCACGCCATATTGATCAAATTCGAGTTTCACTTGTCCAATGCCCAGCGGGCCAAATAAACGAACACTATTCGCTTGATCAGAGTAGTTCCAAATAATATTTGCCTGCTCTTGAACCTGCTCGGTGACCACACCAACTTTGGCAGAGTATTGCCAGGCCGATTGAGACGCAAAGTCGGTTTTTCGTTGTACAAACGTTGTTTCGTCTGTGAGCCATTCGCTATTATTTTGTTGTGGTTCAATATGTTGGCAAGCGGACAACAATACTATTAACAGTATCCCAACAAACGGGTGACGATTAGACACGATTTCGGATAGATGAATTACTATTTAGCCGTCTGCTTGGCATACAGTTCAAGTTGATCAAAACGCTTAAGTGTTTCTAGAAGAATCAAGTTCTTATCATCTAACTCATAAGCTTTTTGCCAAATATCTCTGGCTTGATCTTGCTGACCATCCTCCCAGTAAACTTCGCCTAAGTGCGCTGCAATTTCTGCTTCAGGCATGACGTCAAAGGCTTGCAGCAAATACGAAATCGCGTTTTCATAGTCTTCTAAGCGATATAGCACCCACCCTAAGCTGTCTAAGATATGGCCCTCATCGGGTTTTAGCTTGAGTGCTCTAAGAATCAGTCCTTTAGCCTCTTCATAGCGATCGGTTTGATCGGCCAAAGTATAACCAAGCGCGTTTAAAGCATTTGCATGTTCAGGGTTACGTGCAATGATGGCACGAAAATCATTTTCGGCAATCTCTACCTTTTCAAGCTCGGCAGCAACTAAAGCACGTGCATAAACCAAGTCGTCACTTTCAGGCAGATACACCAAGCTGTCATTGATGTAGCCCAACGCTTCTTCATATTGATTTTCTTGCATCAACAGATAATGCCTAGAGAGTGCAATTTCTATGAACTCTCCTTCGGTTCTGGGCTGCAAACGGCGTAGTACGTTAATTGCGCTGTCGATACCGCGGGTCTCATAACGCATATTTGCAACCTGTAGCTGAGCTCGAAAATAGCTTTCGCCAGGACCTATGCGGGCATAGTACTGCTCTGCTTTACGATAGTTTTCATCATTAATCGCAAAAGCAGCTAATGACCATAGTACATTGTTATTGCTTGGCTCTAACGCAAGTGCTTTGTGATAATAATCTTCAGCCAAATCTTCTCGTTCAAGCTGTTGGGCCAATGCCGCTGTGTAAATGATCGCGCCACTGTTATTAGGGTCATCAACGACAACCTCTTGCATCACCTCTAAAGCGCCTTGATAGTCTTCTTCATCAACTAACTCAGCCGCATATTGAATACGAATCGTCACAGATTGCGGATTATCTTCGAGGTAAGAACGTATGTAAGCTGATCGCTCGTCTTGTTTGTCTTGACGGGCTAACATGTTGATATACATCTGCGCAGCCACATCCCAATTAGGACTTAGCTCCAAAGCACTGTTTAGCCATTGTTCAGCTTTGTTGTCTTGCTCAAAATAAT
>JALZWI010000155.1 GCA_023299895.1 Arenicella sp.
TAGCATGTAATCGTCACTTACTAAACATTAAGTTAGCCTTAAGACAACAATGTAAGACAATAATGTATTACAATTAAGCCATACCAATCACCAACCCGCTTACGACCCCTGTTATGTCAAATACTCCAACTCTAATGAATTCATCTTCCATCAACGTCGACACAACCTTACCTGACTTATTAGGCGAAGTTATTTTAGAACAAGAAGGACAAGAAATATTTGATACCGTGGAAATGCTACGTCAAGGCTTCATTGCCCAGAGGCTCGAACAAGATAAAACTAAGCGTGATGCACTAATCAAAGGCATCAAAGAACTGGACGAGCGCTCTTTAGATAAAGTAATTCACGCTTTCAGTACTTTTTTTCATCTCGCAAATATCAGCGAAGAGCTTAACAACCAACAAACACGTTCGAGTCTTGAAAAAGATGGCGGATATTGGCCAAACTCATTTTTAGATACCGTAAAAAGCTTCAAACAAAGCGGCAAATCTCTTGAGCAAGTCATCGACTTAGTTAGCAACCTTAACTACTACCCTACTTTCACTGCTCACCCAACTGAAGCAAAACGGCCATTAGTGCTCGAAGCCTTACAGCGTATTCACAGTGAGCATGAACTCTCGATGCGCGATACGAATACTATCTCTGACTTGAACGAAATACGTCACCGCCTTAAAGCGATGATTCAAATTTTCTGGAAAACAGAAACCATTCGACCCAAAAAACCAACCGTCTATGATGAGATTGAAAACTCACTGTTTTATTTTCGTGAAAGTATTTTTGATTCTCTTCCGATCATTTATCGTGATTTAGAGTCGGCCATTAAACAAGTTTATCCAGATGCCAGAGGTAAGCCACTAATGCTACCCAATATTGTCCGCTTTGGCACTTGGGTTGGAGGTGATCGAGACGGCAACCCTTTTGTAACGCCTGAAATAAGCTGCAATGCGTTGCGCTTACAAAAAATTGAAGCATTGAGTGAGTATGCTCGACGTGTCGAGAGCTTAAGCAAAGTTTTTACTCACAGCTATGATCATATTAAAAAACCATCTGCGTTAATTGATTCGTTAAATGAGGATCAATTTGAGCAACTCGGCTACCTACACCTCAAGCATTACAAAGAACCTTATCGCCGCAAACTTAGCTTAATTAAATTACGCCTAGACTCTACCATTGTTTTAACTCAATCAAACTTGAGCAGTTCTGCGCCTATTGAAATTTTACAGCAACACAATAACCCTCTGCTTGATCCATCACTTGCGTATCAAAATGAACAAGAATTACGCGATGATTTAATGTTAATTCACTACTCTTTGAAAGAGAATAATGAGGCGAATTTAACACGCGGTAGCTTAAGTGACTTGCTGCGCCTGATCGATAGTTGTGGTTTTTACTTATCAAAAATGGATATCCGTCAAGAGTCAACTTTACACTCTCAAACGGTACATGAGATTGCCATTAATCAAGACCGCCCTGAAGACTATCATTCAATGAATGAGACGCAGAGGCAAGAATGGCTAAGTAAACAATTATTAAATACCTCCTCGATTGATTACAATCATCAGCAACTCACTTTACAAAGCGCAGGTATTTTAGAGGTCTTTGAATTAATCAGTGATATGCGCTCAGAGATTTCTCAGGATTGTTTTGGCAGCTATGTTATTTCTATGACGCATAACGCTAGCCATATTCTAGAAGTCGCTTTTCTAGCGAAACTAGCAGGTTTAATTACCGCAGAGGCTGATGGCAAAATCACCAGTCTAGTTCATATTGCACCATTATTCGAAACGGTTGTAGATCTTGAAAATGCTGAACAAACATTAGAAGAGCTTTTATCGAATCCTGTCTATCGACAATTATTGGCCTTCACCGATGACTGCCAAGAAATCATGTTGGGTTATTCTGATTCATGTAAAGATGGAGGCATCTTAGCGTCGAGCTGGAATCTCTATAAGTCTCAACAAAGTATTGTTGCCGCCACTGATAAACACAATATTCGTTGCCTATTATTTCACGGCCGTGGCGGCACCATTGGTCGGGGTGGCGGCCCTACTCACGAATCAATATTAAGTCAACCGAGTGGCACAGTTAACGGTGGTATTAAATTTACTGAGCAAGGCGAAGTTTTATCCTTTAAGTACAACTTTGCTGACACTGCTCGCTATGAACTTACGGTTGGTATCACAGGATTAATGAAGGCTAGCGACCCTGAGTATAAAAATACCGACAAAGCAGAACATATTGCCATGATGGACCAATTAGTTACTTCTGGCGAAGCAGCTTTTCGCCAATTGACTGATGACAATCCAGCCACTATGCAATATTTTTACCAAACAACTCCGTCAAATGAAATAGGCTTATTAAATATCGGCTCACGTCCATCGCACCGTAAAAAAGCCGACTACTCAAAGAAATCTATTCGCGCAATTGGCTGGGTATTTGGCTGGTCACAATCAAGACAAAACATTCCTGGTTGGTACGGTTTAGGCAGTGCCTTGGAGCACGCCATTAATGATGGCGGACTAACCACTTTACAAGACATGCAACAAAACTGGCGTTACTTTCAAAACTTATTAAGTAACTCTCAAATGGTAATATTAAAAACTGATCAACGTGTTGCGCAAGCTTATTCAGCGCTGTGTGATGACGCGCAGATTGCTGAGGCCACATATACCAATATGAAAACTGAATATGACACCGCTATGGGCCTTATCAAGCAAGTTACTGGTCAGAGCGAAATGATGGCTGACTTTCCGAGCATCGGTCAGTCGATACGCTGGCGCAATGCGTATCTTGACCCTTTGAATTATATTCAAATTTTATTGCTACAACGCTTGGACCAAGAAGATGATCGCATGCGATCAAAATGGTTACAACCAGCCCTTCACAGCATCAATGGCATCGCCACTGGGCTTAGAAATACCGGTTAATCTAAGTTCGGACTCAGAAAAATGTTAGATATTGTTCGGCGCATCGCGCATTCACCTCGATTTGATCAGCTCATAATTGCGCTGATATTGCTAACCGCCGTCATTATTGGGTGGGAGGCTTTTCCTGAATTTTCAACCCCACAACGGGCAGAACTTTTTGGCTTACTACACAAGCTGATATTAGGTGCATTCATCATTGAGGCAGCGATAAAAATTATAGCTGCCTATCCTGCCCCTTGGAATTATTTTAAAAGCGGTTGGAATTTTTTTGATTTTTCTCTGATCGTATTATCGTTGCTACCGATCGACAATGAATTCGCAATGCTCGGTCGAGTTTTCAGGCTATTAAGGGTGCTGCGTTTAGTCAATGCATTGCCTGAACTTAGGTTGATTGTCGAAACTCTGGTTAAATCGATTCCATCGATGTTTCACATCACTATTTTAATGAGTATCTTATTCTTTATTTATGGCGTGCTAGGTTTTCATTTATTCCACGAGCATGACCCAACCCATTGGCGTAATTTAGCTTACTCGCTCCTGACTTTATTTAGAATTGTCACACTAGAAGATTGGACTGACGTGATGTATACAGCGATGGAACTCTCACCCGCATACGCATTGTTTTTTGTTAGTTTTGTGGTGATCGGTACATTTGTGGTAGTGAATCTTTTTATTGCAGTCGTGATCAATAATTTAGATGAAGCAAAATACGCACATTTAAAAAAACTTGAACACCCTGATTTACATGATCAGTTACTTAGTACTATGGTCGAAGCAAAGAGCAGTATCGAATCACTTGAACAACAATTGAACGCTCTCAAAGGTAATGAAAACATCAAACCTAAGAATTTTTAATACAATTCCTTGACAGTAAGTAGCGCATCAGTAACATAAACCTTAAATAAACTTAAAGCCAAATCATTATGAAATCACCTCGACGACTACTTTGTTATTTGATCTTATTTTCTAGTCTAATAACTTCATCATTGTATGCTCAAGATCTAAATGATCCGCAAGCTTTCTACGAAAAAGGCGAGCAATATTTTTACGGCAATGGTGTTACGGAAAGTGATGAGTTAGCACTAGAATGGTACGAAAAAGCAGCTGACCTCGATCATATTGATGCTCAATACAGTTTAGGTTATATGTATAACAATGCCGTAGGCACACCAAGAGACAACAAACTAGCACTCTCTTGGTACACTAAAGCAGCTGAACAAGGCCACCCTGAATCACAATATAATTTAGCGGTTATGCTCGACGAAGGTGAAGGAACCCGTGAGGACAATGAAAAAGCAATTTATTGGTACACTCAAGCAGCCGAACAAGGTGACTCAGACGCACAGTATAATTTGGCGGTTATGTACGACGAGGGCGAAGGCACACCAGAAGACAACAAAAAGGCAATCGATTGGTACACAAAAGGTGCTGAACAAGGTGATTCAGACTCACAATATAACTTGGCTATCATGTACGACGAAGGCGAAGGCACACCAGAAGATAACCAAGAAGCAATCTATTGGTACACCCTCGCAGCGGGGCAAGGCGATGCAAGCGCACAATATAATTTAGCCATCATGTATGACGAAGGTGAAGGCACACCAGAAGACGACAACAAAGCAATTTATTGGTATAAAAAAGCAGCCGAACAAGGACATGAAGATGCCCAGCATAATTTATCGTTAATGTGATAGCATAATTTTTCGTTTACAAGTAGCCATATAAAGTAAGCATGAAATCATGCTTACTGCCAGTACAACATCGACAACGCAACACACATAACGCCCCAAAAAACAGGGTATTCACAACCGCCTTTTACCCACAACCATATGAACTGTTTGCCATTGGCAAAATAGACTGTGACTACTGCGACAAATAATACGGTTGCGACGATTAATGCAACATATTGGGTGTAAATATCGAAGAACAATAAGATACATGCAAATAGTTCAACCGCGAGCGCGAGCCTTACAAACAACAGTGGTTTAGGGTAACCAGCATCGATAAAGGTCTTGCTTGCAGGCGGTGGGTTACCGACTGCTTTGAAATACATATGCGGAATAAAAAATAAGGCACAGCCTAGACGCAAAATCACAGCGCCATTGCTTAGATCAAATGAGTCTATTGAAATCATATATATTTTCGTTTTTTTAGCACATTAGCAACTTCTTGTATCGCTTGATGAAACTCTACTTGACCTGAGTGACGTTTTTTTACCCCATACATAAACTGCTCTAAACTAACGCAATATGCTAACGTCATACCTACCCCCCAGGTTATTTATTGTGTAACTATTTTTCATTATTATTCAATTACTCGACGCTATCATTGTTGACACCTAATTAAAATAGCAATTATGGTTGCATAATTTAATCTTTAGGGCCGACAGAGTTTCCACTCATTACAAAACATTATATTGAACGTAAATAGTCGGTCTTATCAAAGCTATTGTCTCCCGATCGTTATTCGGTTTCTGCGTTATCTAAGTTGGACAGAATTAGACAACAAATCCAAATCGCTGGCCGGGTAATATATGGAACCTCGGTCTATGCGAAACGTTGCGCTTAACCCACACAAAGAGATATCATTAGTCAAATAGGGAAATACTGCAACCATCTTGAAAATCATCGGCAACATATAGAAAAAACCTATAACATTAATAGAAATAAGCAGTTTGATCTATTTATCTTTCAAGGCTATAAAGTAACCCTAAAATATCAATACCAAAAAACTCTTTAGGAGAAAACAATGAGCGACATGAGTAAATGCCCAGTGATGCATAGCACAAGCAATGCAGCTGGAAGAGGCACATCAACCAATGACTGGTGGCCAAATAATCTTAAACTTAATATATTGCGCCAGCAACCCGCTAAAGCGAACCCTCTTGATGAAGCTTATGACTACCCGCAAGCCTTTAAAGAACTTGACTATGACGCTTTAAAAAAAGACTTGGTTGCGCTAATGACCGATTCACAAGACTGGTGGCCGGCTGACTATGGACATTATGGTCCATTTTTTGTACGCATGACGTGGCATGCAGCTGGTACTTATCGTGAAGGCGACGGTCGTGGTGGTGCAAGTACTGATAACCAACGTTTCGCGCCGCTTAACAGCTGGCCAGATAACGGCAACCTCGATAAAGCTCGCAGACTATTGTGGCCGATCAAACAAAAATATGGCAAGCAAATTTCCTGGGCCGATTTATTAATCTTGACCGGTAACGTTGCACTTGAATCAATGGGTTTTAAAACCTTTGGTTTTGGCGCGGGACGTACCGACATATGGCATCCAGAGGAAGACATCTTTTGGGGTACTGAAAAAGAGTGGCTCACCGATAAACGTTACACTGGCGAGCGCGAACTTGAAAATCCTTTAGCCGCTGTTGTGATGGGCCTTATTTATGTTAACCCAGAAGGCCCTGATGGTAAGCCTGACCCAGTCGGTTCTGGACATGATATCCGAGAAACCTTTGGTCGCATGGCAATGAATGACGAAGAAACAGTTGCCCTAGTCGCTGGTGGTCACACGTTTGGCAAAGCACATGGTAATGGTGATGCTGACCTTCTTGGCCCAGAGCCTGAAGGTGCTCCAATAGAAGAACAAGGGTTTGGCTGGGTTAGTAAACATGGCACCGGCAAAGGCTATGATGCAATCACGAGTGGTATTGAGGGTGCTTGGAATAAAACCCCTACCCAATGGAACAATGATTACTTTGATGCTCTGTTTGGCTATGAATGGGAGCTGACCGAAAGCCCTGCAGGTGCGAAACAGTGGAAGCCGGTAGGCACCACAGGTGACAGCACTGTGCCTGACGCTCATGATGACTCAAAATCACATGCGCCAATGATGACTACAGCAGATATGGCATTAAGAATGGATCCGGAATATGAGAAAATCTCACGCCGTTTTCACCAAAACCCAGATGAATTTGCTGATGCATTTGCACGCGCTTGGTTCAAACTAACGCATCGTGATATGGGTCCAAAAACACGTTACTTGGGTAAAGAAGTCCCTGCCGAAGATTTGATTTGGCAAGACCCTGTACCTGCAGCACAAGGCACGTTGATTGATGATAAAGACATCGCAGCCCTAAAAGCCAAAATTCTTGATTCTGGTGTTAGTGTTGGTCAATTGGTTTCGACTGCTTGGGCTTCTGCCTCATCATTTCGTGGTTCTGATAAACGTGGTGGTGCCAACGGTGCACGTATCGCTCTAGCGCCACAAAAAGATTGGGAAGCGAATCAACCGAAGCAGCTTGCTGCAGTATTACAAACACTTGAAAGTGTGCAACAAGCCTTTAATGATTCTCTATCAGGTGGCAAAGCAGTTTCTTTAGCTGACGTGATCGTGTTGGCTGGTTCTGCTGCTGTCGAACTTGCTGCTAAAGCCGGTGGACACAATATTACAGTGCCATTCACACCGGGTCGTACAGATGCAACTCAAGAACAAACTGACGCAGACTCTTTTGCTGTACTTGAGCCAACGGCTGACGGTTTTCGTAACTACCTGAAAGGCAAGCACATAGTATCGACTGAAGAATTATTAGTTGATAAAGCTCAATTATTGACTTTGACAGCTCCTGAAATGACTGTTTTAGTGGGCGGTTTACGTGTTCTTGACACAAACTTTGATCACACTAAGCATGGTGTATTCACTGATCGTTCTGAAACATTAAGTAATGACTTTTTTGTTAACTTACTTGATATGAATACGTCTTGGAAACCAAGCTCTGAAGATCAAGAATTATTCGAGGGTCGTGACCTTGCCTCTGGTGAGGTTAAATGGAGTGGCACTCGAACTGATTTGATTTTTGGTTCTAATTCAGAATTACGTGCATTAGCTGAATTTTATGCCTGTGCCGATTCTGAAGAAAAGTTTGTTAATGACTTTGTAGCGGCTTGGACTAAGGTAATGGAACTAGATCGTTTTGATATTGCCTAAATAGTCATCTTTGTAGTTTAAAATCAGCGGTGTTTCGTTTTGCGGAACACCGCTTTTTTTATGACTGAACAGTTTATCTCAAGCTAGCTTCAAAGCTTGACTAGGCAACAACTCTTATATCGTTTGCCACTCCCGCAAGGGCAAGGTACTATATTGCGGTTTTAATACTTGCCCTATTTTGTTTATAGAATTGTGACAGCACACAGTTTGTTCATGTTGCACTCTATATCGGACAACTTTCAGAACAGAAGCCCAATAGTTTCTTTCATATAATTTCCAAAGATACTGGCTTCGACCCTTTAATCAGACATTTGAAGCGAAGTAAGATTAAGGTTATGCGGGAGAGTGATATTGCCGAAATACCTTTATTGAAAATATCTAATTCATCGAATACTGATGAACCAGTATCCGCAATAGTAAAAAATCTTATTGGGCGCGGTCAATTAGTCCATGCGACCGCGAT
>JALZWI010000156.1 GCA_023299895.1 Arenicella sp.
AATGAAAAAGGCATTATGGTTGGTAATATTCCAACTTATTGTATTGAAGAAGTTGCCACTCATGCGATTACCTTGATGTTGACGCTTAATCGTAAAATATTTCTTTACAATAAGAGTGTTCGTTCAGGTGTTTGGGATGTTAAAAAAGGTATGCCTATCCAATCAGTTGTTGGTGCAACTTTAGGATTGGTTGGCTTTGGTCGGATACCTCGTTTGATCAACGAGCGTGCACAAGCCTTAGGCATGAACGTCTTAGCATATGACCCATATGTTACTGCTGAAAACGCAGCTGAAGCAGGCGCAACGAAAGCTGAAATGGATCAAATCATTGCTGAAAGTGATTTTATTTCTATTCATTGCCCGTTAACACCAGATACTAAGGGGATGTTTGATTATGAAGCATTTAAAGCAATGAAAAATTCTGCTTATATTATAAATACTGCTCGTGGACCGGTAATTAACGAGCCTGATTTGGTTCGTGCCTTAGAAGATGGTTTGATTGGTGGTGCTGGCTTAGACGTATTAATGGAAGATAAAGGCCAAACTGATCATCCGCTCTATGCATTTGAAAATGTAATCATTACACCACACGCTGCTTGGTATTCAGAGACTGCTATTTTGCGTCGCCGTACTCAGACAGTTGACAGTGTGATTGAAGTGCTTGAAGGCCGCGAACCTACCTCTTATTTGAATAAAGGTAAGTTCTAAATTTTAGTGATAAATATTTTGATATATAAATAATTTTATTATCAAACAGTCTTATAAAAAGACCTGTTTCCGCAAGGAGCAGGTCTTTTTTGTTGTCGTTGAAATATTGTAGTAAGGCACAATATAAAGAATTGCTAACATATTTTTTATCTTGCCCTGATATCTGCTATAACAGTGCATAAATAATTACAGTCATCTAACAATCGAGGTTATTACTATGGGTACTGGAAACGTTCTTCTTATTATCTTCTTTGGGGTCATATTTTTTGGCGTCACACTTTATAACCGTTTGATATCAAGCCGTAATGGCTATAAAAATGCGTTTGCACAAATTGATGTTCAGTTGACTCGCCGTCACGACCTGATTCCAAATTTAGTTGAGATTGCAAAAGGTTATATGTCGCATGAAAAAGAAACGCTTGAAGCGGTTATTAATGCTCGCAACTCTGCTGTCTCTGGCCTGAGTGCCGCTAAAGCAGACCCGACTGATCCTGCCGCAATGCAAGGGTTAGCAAATGCAGAACAAGGTTTGAGTGGTGCTTTAGGAAAATTATTTGCGCTATCGGAATCGTACCCAGATTTAAAAGCCAATGAAAACATGATGCAGCTATCAGAAGAAATGACAACGACTGAAAACAAAGTCGCTTTTGCACGCCAAGCATTTAATGATGCGGTGATGATGTTTAATAACCTACGAGAGCAATTCCCAAGTAATTTCATCGCGAACTGGTTTCAATTTGCACCAGCTCAATTGCTTGAAATTGAAAATGAGGCTAAGCGAGAAGTTCCCAACGTAGAATTTTGAGTTAGTTAAAACCTGACAGAATAATATGAATTTCTTTGAGCATCAGGAAAAAGCTCGGCGGCAATCACGCTGGATAATCGGTTCGTTTATTGCGATCGCTTTATTGATTATTATCGCGGTCGATTTGATTGTACTTGTGATGCTGGCTTTGCAGCCCACGCTGTCTACGGGTGTTGCACATATCACTCAATCTGGCATAGGCGCGATTGCATCGCCGCAATTCTGGCTAGCAAATTCTGGTTTGTTAATTGGTAGTAGTTTAGCGACGGGTGGTGTCATCGGTATTGCTAGTTTAGGTAAGATGGCAAGCTTAAGAAGCGGTGGTGGTAAAGTAGCTCGTGATATGGGGGGCATTATTGTGACACCCGATACACGCGATCCATTACGCCGTCGTCTCTATAACGTAGTAGAAGAAATTGCGCTTGCATCAGGAACGCCTGTGCCAGAAGTCTATGTTATGGAAAATGAGCCAGGGATTAATGCCTTTGCAGCGGGTTATACGCCTGCCGACGCAGCCGTAGCCGTTACCCAAGGTACGCTAGAAAAACTAAACAGAAGTGAATTACAAGGTGTCATAGCTCACGAGTTTAGTCATATCTTTAATGGTGATATGCGCATCAATATTCGTATGATGGGGATAATTTTTGGCATCATGGTGTTGGCTATTTTAGGTAGAAAGTTTATTAGTAGCCAAAGATACAGATCACGTTCATCTAAAGATAATGGCAGTGCAGCAGTTGCGATTGGCTTTGCTTTGATGTTGGTTGGTTATGTAGGGTTATTTTTCGCGCGTTGGATGAAATCAGCCCTATCACGACAACGTGAATACTTGGCAGATGCTTCTGCTGTGCAATTTACACGAGAGCCAGATGGTATCGCCGGCGCATTAAAAAAGATTGCTGCTTATAATCATTCTTCCTATTTAAAATCGGATTCCGAAGAAGTTAGTCACATGTTATTCAGTAGTGGTTATCGTTCTTTGATGTTTGCTACTCACCCACCTTTAGTTGATCGTATTACCCGTATCCAAAAAGGTTTTGACGGGTCTGAAATAAGCCAATTAGCGACTAAACTACAAGCTCAGGAACGGCGCGAGCATGTCCAAGCTCAACTAGCTGAAACTGAACAACAGAATAAAATTGATGCTAAAAATAAAGGCGGAATATTCGATGTGAATTCGATGATCGAGAATATTGGTAATCCAGAATTTGAACGTATATTAGCGGCGGCTATATTAAGTTCAGATCTGCCCAATGGTCTAAGTTCAGCGGCAAGAAGTTTAGAATGGGCGCCAGAAGTATTATTGTTTTGTTTGCTAGATGAAAACGAATCGATTCGTGAGAAACAATTATTAATTGTTGTGCAACAAATGGGCGATATAAGTGAGAGCAAGCTGGCACATCTCGCGAGCTCAAACCCTACAATTAAACCCGAGCAACGACTGCCTTTATTAGAGATTTGCTTTCCAGCATTAAAACGACGACCTATAGCAGACATAGAAAAAATATTAAGTACCATTAACATGCTAGCGTTGGCTGATAACAAAGTTGATTCATTTGAATACCTCTTATCACGACTAGTCGCCAAATATTTACGTGAGTCTAAAGACCCGAGCCGAACTCGTTTGCACGGCAGAAGAAAATTAAAAGATTGTATCGATGAATTATCGACGGTTGTCTCGACAGTCGCGGCGCATGGCCATCTTGAAAAAGGCACTCAAGGTCTGCAGCTTGCACAACACGCTTACCGAGCAGGTATGGAATCAATTGATATAAAACATACCAATCTGCAGTTTAAAGATAATTGGCAGTCTCGCTTAGACGATGCGCTAATAAAGCTGGATGAATTAGATCCAAAAGATAAAAATAAAGTTGTTAGTGTGCTGGCAATCACCGTCTCGAATGATGACCAGCTAGTGACCGAAGAACATGAAATGCTCAGAGCCGTTTGTTCGCTAATCCATGTACCCTTACCGATTCTGCAAAAAGCGAGCAACTAGTATTAATACTCTTATCTGAAGTTTGTAGTTGATAGCTCTCTTATAGTTGATGACTCTTTTATGGTTGATGGCTCTTTTATAGTTGATGGCTCTTTTATAGTTGATGACTCCTTGTGGCAACCTTTAATAATTTATGCGAATACCTACATCACAGCTATCTGAACATTCATCATGGTGGCTAGACTCAACTGAAAACGAGCAAAAGCTTCCCCAGAAATTATCGTCTTGGTTGCTGAATAAAGGCTCGTTGACAGCCGCCTTAATGACATTAAGCGATGGTGATTTTAAAGTTGAGGTTGTTTGGCAAGGCGTCGCGGTTGCTCATCCTCACGAACAACAAAAACTTGGCATTGAAAAAACACAGAAGACTCTGATCCGTGAAGTAGAGCTAAATATTTTCGGTCAGCCAGTGGTATTCGCCCGCAGCATTATCCCCCTAGATTTTGCCGGTTCTGAACAAAGTAGTTTAGAAAACCTAGGAAGTAAACCATTAGGCCATTTGTTATTTAAAGACGGTAATATTCGGGTCTCTAAACGCGAGTTTGCGAAGATTGGTGTCGACAAAGAAGTCATTCATGCACGACGAACTCCTTATGATTATGAGAACAAGCAAATTTTAGTTAGTGAGTTTTTTTTGCCGAGTTTTTGTCAGTATTTATAACTTGATATACCGTTGAATATTCAAGCACGCATCAACAATGTTATTGATCAATATAATGCTGGCAAAATTTGATGTGCATAAAGTAATGTATAAAAAAGCCCCACACTCAATATCAGTGCGGGGCTTTAGTTTTTTTTATGCAATTAAGAAAGTAAGGGCGCAATTACCAAACTTACAATTGCCATTACATTAATCAAAATATTCATTGATGGACCTGAGGTGTCTTTAAAAGGGTCTCCGACCGTATCACCAACAACAACCGCTGCATGAGTGTCAGAGCCTTTGCCGCCATGATTACCACGCTCAACATACTTCTTCGCGTTATCCCAAGCGCCACCGGCATTTGCCATGGTGATCGCGAGTAATACGCAACCTAAAAGAGCGCCACCTAACATGCCGCCTAATGCTTGAGCACTAATACCAAAGCCGACCAAAGGAGGAGCTGA
>JALZWI010000157.1 GCA_023299895.1 Arenicella sp.
ATTGGCTTGCATAAGCTTTACGGCAAATATGGCAGTACAGAAATTCGCAAAGCGCTCAAAGATGGAGATGTTTTTCACGCCGCTCATATGCTTTCGCGGCCGTGGTGCGTGGACGGAGCTGTGCAAAAAGGCGCGCAGCGGGGCCGCACTATCAATTTCCCAACGGCGAATATCGAGTTTGCCGATTTAGTCCGCCCGAAATTTGGCGTTTATGCGGTAGAGGTCACGCTTCCCGATGGCGGCCATAAATACGGCGTCGCCAATACGGGCAACCGTCCAACGGTCGGCGGAGAAGAGGCGCGTCTTGAGGTCAATATCTTTGACTATGCTGGCGATTTATATGATCAGCGCTTGAAAGTGCATTTTCGCGCTTTTATTCGGCCTGAGCAAAAATTTGAAAGCTTTGACGCCCTCAAAGCGCAAATCCAAAAAGATGCGGACGGCGCACGGGCGCTTTTCGGATTACTTGATTAGGCCTTAAGAGGCCGCAGCTAATGAAGGCTGAAATGTGGCCTCGGGTTTTGTCTCTGCTTCTGCCTCTAACGCTAAATGCGCTTCGCTGCCCACAAGGGGTAGGTCAATTGTAATCGCAAAAATAGACCCCGAACCCACGCGGCTCATTGCCGAAATATTTCCCCCCATGAGGTCCATAAGACCTTGCGCGACGGTCAGTCCCAATCCTGTACCGCCATGCACGCGTTTGCGGCTTTCATCGGCTTGGCGGAAACGCTCAAATATAATTGGCAATTTATTATCAGGAATTCCCATGCCCGTGTCTTTGACGGTAAAGACAAGCCGGTAAAGACCAGAAGCGGTTTCCGTGCCAATGACCGTAATATCGACACGGCCTCTATCGGTGAATTTTACGGCATTGCCCATAACAGAGCCTAGAACGTGCTGCAGCCGTTTCTCATCGCCATGGAAATGCTGCGGCATGTCCTGTGGGATAGAGAGATGAATGGGCAGGTTTTTCTGCGCGGCCGTAACTCGGTGCGGGGCGATGGCTTTGAGAATAAGCGGTTTAATCTCAAAAGAATCAGAGCTTAGGCGGACCTTGCCGGATTCAATTTGCGAGAACAGAAGAACGTCCGAAATAAGCCCAACAAGCGTTTCGCCGGATTGATTTATAAGTGCCGTTAATTCCGTTTGCTCGGCGTCTAAATCCGTTTCCATTAAAACTTCTGAAATGCCCAAGATACCGTTCATAGGTGTTCTAAGCTCATGGCTCATATTTGCGAGAAATTGTGTTTTCGCGCGGTCGTTTTCGCGGGCAGTCTCTAGATTGTCTTCAAGTGTAGCAAAGGCGCCGTGCATGTTTTTACTAAACAGGGCGCAAACGACGCTGACCATACCTAGTGCCAAGCTGGCTTGGAAGGCGCGCTGAAAGTTTCGGGCGGCGAAAACATCGGGGTCAAGCGCGCCGCCTTCAGGATAACCAAGCGAAACTGAATAAAGATACCAAATCGCGACAAGACCAAAACCGCAGAAGATTGCGACGGCGCGAACCCCGCAAATAAATCCATTTGCCATGCTTCCTAGAATGAAAAAAGGAATTAAGGCTGAATTTATGCCTGTTTTATCGGGCACGGCAGAGGCGAGTGTACTTGCCAGAATAAGGAAGGTGAACATCGCGCCCCAACGGAACCACCATAATGCACTCGGTGCTAATTTAGCCTTAGCATCGGCTAAACCTTCGGCGCTAGCTGATTTAAAATATCCACCCTGGACAAAGTTAAAATAGTACAACATGCCAATCCAAGTAATACCGAACAGCAGGTGTAACCAGCGTGCAATAAAATCGATTTCGTTCATTATGCTAGACCTGTAGTTATAGATTTATAGTTATAAATGTCTTGATAAATACATCTTTTGATTCAGTGCTGTCATTTTACACATATTTAAACGCTAAATAGTAACTAAATTACTAGGTCGATTAACACAGAGTGCTTGACCTTTGAGAGTTAAAACAAGAAACTACTCGCATTCAATCAGCAACTAATTAATATTCATGTCAAAAATTAATAAAGTCGTTCTTGCATACTCTGGCGGACTGGATACCTCCATTATTTTGAAGTGGTTGCAAGAAGAATACGACTGTGAAGTCGTCACCTTCACGGCTGATATTGGTCAAGGTGAAGAGGTTGAACCTGCTCGCGCTAAAGCACAGGCAATGGGCGTATCGAGTATTTATATTGATGACTTAACGGAAGAGTTCGCGCGCGATTATGTCTTCCCGATGATGCGTTCAAATGCGATCTATGAAGGTGAATACCGACTAGGCACATCAATTGCTCGACCATTGATTGCGAAACGCTTGATTGAAATTGCTAATGAAACTGGAGCGGACGCAATTTCTCATGGTGCTACCGGCAAAGGTAACGACCAAGTGCGTTTTGAATTGGGTGCTTATGCATTGCGGCCAGATATAAAAATCATTGCTCCTTGGCGTGAATGGAATTTGAACTCTCGTGACAAATTATTAGCTTATGCAGATGAATACAACATCTCTGTAGAGAAAAAAGCCGATGGTAAATCGTTGTATTCAATGGATGCAAACCTCTTACATATTTCTTATGAAGGTGGCATTTTAGAAGATCCATGGGCAGAGGCCGAAGGCAGTATGTGGCGTTGGACAGTTGCTCCAGAACAAGCGCCTGACCAAGCTGAGTATGTGGAACTTGATTTTTCACAGGGCGATATTGTCGCCATCAACGGTGAGCCGATGAGCCCAGCGACAGTCATGGCATGGTTAAATAAAGTGGGTGGCGCACATGGCATTGGTCGTGATGATATTGTCGAAAATCGCTATGTTGGTATGAAATCACGTGGTTGCTATGAAACTCCTGCGGGCACAATTATGTTACGCGCACATCGGGCGATGGAATCATTAACGTTAGATCGCGAAGTTGCTCATTTGAAAGATGAGCTAATGCCTCGTTATGCGAAATTAATCTATAACGGTTATTGGTGGAGCCCTGAGCGGGAAATGCTTCAGACCATGATTGATCAGTCGCAAAAATATGTAAATGGTACGGTGCGCGTTAAATTGTATAAAGGGTCGATATCCATTGCTGGCCGGAAGTCTAACGATTCATTATTTGATGAGCGTATCGCTACGTTTGAAGATGACGAAGGCGCTTATAATCAAGCTGATGCAGAAGGATTTATTAAATTGAACGCTTTGCGTCTAAGGATTGGTGCTGAGCGTCAAAAATAAATCGTTGTTTAACTGGTTGTTTTCGTGATTGGATTGGCTGGATTGGAAAATCTAACCTTATCGATTGTTGTTCCTGTTCTCAATGAACAACGAAGGCTTGCCGACTTAGTCGCCAACTTAAACGAAGTAGGTGCAGAACAAATCGTTATTGTTGATGGCGGCAGTGATGACGGCACGTTACAGTGGTTAGAGAAACACTGTCATGCGGTCAATACGGAGCTAGTATTATTGCAAGCTCCTAAAGGGCGCGCGTCACAAATGAACCATGGTGCAGCTGTCTGTTCTGGCGATGTGCTGGTGTTTCTTCATGCTGATACTAAGTTACCCAAAAATGCCAAACAAGACATATTGTTGGCGAGGCGCCGCCAAGTTTTGTGGGGGCGATTTGATATTAGTTTTACAACTAATAGTTTCGTTATGTCAGCGATCGCTTTTTTTATTAATATGCGTTCTCGGCTAACTGCGATTGCAACGGGTGATCAGGCTATTTTTATCGATACTAACTTATTTAAATTAATTGGCGGTTTTGCTGAGATTCCACTGATGGAAGATGTCGTTATCTGTAAACAGCTAAAAAAACATTGCCAACCTTATTGTTCTAAAATGAAGGCACTTACTAGTGCTAGGCGTTGGCAGAATAACGGTGTAATCAAAACAGTATTAAAAATGTGGTTTTACCGTGCTGCATTTTTCTTAGGTATGTCAGCTGAGCGTTTAGCGCGTTCGTATCATAATATAAGATGATAAAGAGCAATCCAAATATCCCGTTGGTGTTGTTTGCTAAAGCACCCATTGCAGGTCAAGTTAAAACTAGATTAACCACTGACTGTTCACAACAGCAGGCCGCAGACATTGCTGAAATTTTACTTAAAGAATCATTGGCCAAAGCGATACGTTATTGGCCAGGTAAAGTATATTTAAGTATTTGGCAATTTGAACAGCACCCGTTTATTGTCTCGTTGCTTGAACAGTTTAATGTCGAATTATTACTGCAGTCAACAGGAGATCTTGGTGAGAAAATGCAAAAGACGTTTGATCAGTTTGGCTACCCTGCGGCGATCATGGGATGTGATGCACCATTGGTGACTCAAGAGACATTTAAGCATACTTACAAAGCCTTGAGTGCAGGCGAGAATGCGATTGGTCCCAGTGAAGATGGTGGCTATTACTTGATTGGACTTAGCCAACCAGCTCCAGTGTTGTTTGACGGGGTTTCTTGGGGTGGGAGTTCCGTATTAGCACAAACGTTGACTCTAGCTTCAATTGGCAAGATAGAGTTAGTAAAACTGCGCGAGTCCTATGATGTTGATCGCTGGGATGATGTGCTTAGAGCAAGTACTGAAATTCCAACCTTGCAGGCGTATCTTAAATCACAAGATTAAGTAATTAAGCGGGAATAAATTTCAGTGCTATGCCGTTGTTACAGTAGCGCAAACTTGTTGGTTTAGGCCCGTCTTTGAAAACATGGCCTTGGTGACCACCACATCGAGCGCAATGATACTCAGTACGTGGTAATACCATTTTATAGTCCGTCTTTGTGGCGATGCGGCCTTCTGACATTTCCCAGAAACTTGGCCAGCCAGTACCGCTATCATATTTGTATTCAGAGTTAGTTAACACCAAATTACAACCAGCACAGGCAAATTCACCTTGGCGTTTTTCATCGTTCAGTGGGCTGGTAAATGGCCGCTCTGTGCCTTCTTCACGCAACACATAATAAACGTCATCATCGAGGCGCATTTTCCAATCAACGGAGTCGAGTTCAAATGGCTCGATAACATCTGGGTGAGGAGTCAGTTGTAGTTCTTTCTTGTCCGTCATACTATTTTCACTCGATTGATTGGAGCTGTTGGCGTTCTTGCATGAGCTAAGAAGAGGAATCGACGTTACAATTCCAAGAGATGTAATTTTGATGGCTTGTCGTCTGTTCATAGTAATAGTTTAGCAAATTAATTGTGAGTTGATGTTTACAAAAAGTTTATTTGTCCGATTAATGATAAATGGTATTCTGCGGAAAAATCATATAAATAAGATCATAAAAAATGACGATTACACCTTTTAGCAATTTTATTGCTATTAAATATTGGCCGACTTGGCTTGGTCTATTGTTGCTGCGAGTACTCAGTTTGTTGCCTCGACCAGTCATTGCTTGTTTTGGCTCTATTGTTGGTTTGTTGTTCTATCTATTAGGATCGTCGCGACGTCAAATTGCTTACAAAAATATTAGTGTCTGCTTTCCTGAGTTGAGCGATAAAGAGCATCGACGTATTAACCGGCAACATTTTTGTTTAATCGGTCAATCAGCTCTCAGCGCTCCAATGAATTGGTGGATTTCAGAAAAACGCTTTGTGAAATCAGTTGAGATCACTGCTCGAGAATCCTATGACCAAGCAATAGCGCAAGGCAAAAACATCATATTGTTAGCCCCTCATTTTGCAAGCATGGATGTTGCTGGTTCTGTTTTAAGTCGCGAAAGGTCAATGATTTCGATGTATCAATATTCAAAAAACCAGTTGATCAATGAGGTGGTTAAAAGAGGTCGTAGTCGTTTTGGCGGCATTATGGTTGAGCGCAAAGAACCTTTAAGAAAACTAATTCGTTTAATCCGCCAAGGTCACCCATTTTATTATTTGCCAGATCAGGATGCTGGACGTAAAGGTGTATTCGTACCTTTTTTTCATGAACTTGCGTCAACTATTGCGATGCTAAGTAAATTTACTAGTATGACCGATGCTGTAGTGATACCTTGCAGTAATAGAATAAAGCCTTGGGGACAAGGCTATGAAGTGATCTTAGGTGAGCCGATAAAAAATTTCCCAACTGGTGATGAGCTGGCAGACACTGCGGTAATGAACTCTGTAGTAGCAGGCATGATTCGTCAGATGCCAGAGCAATATTTCTGGGTTCATAAGCGTTTTAAGACGAGACCAGAGCAGTCAGACACAAAATTTTATATTTAACCGTTTATTTTTCTATCGCGTTGCGGTAATGTCGGTGCACACTGTTTATAACAAACACTAATACTTTTTTTGAGGAGACCATTGATGAGCAAACGTGAAGAATTAATCGCTAAGTACGCAAGCGATTTGGAAAAAAAATGTGGTATGAAACCAGATATGAAATTACTAACTGCTGTAACAATTGGATGTGGGCCATCTATCTACAACAAGGATGCAAGCACTGTTTCTGGAGGCGACAAAGATGAGTTAGGTCGCGTAAAGAAAAATTTCTTGATCAAAAAATTAGGTCTTAAGGACTCACCAAAATTAGACGAAGGTATTGCTTCGGCGATAGAAACATATGGTAAGTCTAACCGCAATAAATACAGAGCAGTGTTTTACTATTTGCTAGTTAAGCAGTTTCGTAAGAGCAGCGTTTATAAATAAATCTTTTATTTATAAAAATTTTTACATAAAAAAGGCCGCAGATCAGCGGCCTTTTTTATGTCTTATCTAACGACAGTAAAAATTAATCACGCCAAAAAGTAGTAGTGAATAATACCAGCAAGGTAAACAATTCGAGCCGGCCTAACAGCATGGCGAATGACAGTATCCATTTAGCCGCATCATTAATGCTGGCATAGTTATTCGCTACCTCTGCTAGTCCTGGGCCAAGGTTATTAAGACATGCTGCGGCTGCAGAAAATGCGGTCACCCAATCTAGGCCGACTAAGCGCAGTGCATAGGCAGTGATCAAAAAAGACAAAATATACATAGCCGAAAAAGCAGTGACTGCACTGATTATTTTTTCACTAATTACCTGCCCGCCAGTTTTAATTGAAAGGACCGCGTTTGGATGAATTAGGCGAATAATTTCTTTGCGGATTAGTTTGTGCATCAACTGAAAGCGCATCATTTTAATGCCGCCTGCAGTGGAACCAGCACAACCACCCATAAAACTCAGCATAATTAGCATGACTGGTAGAGCATCTGGCCACCAGGCAAAACCGCTAGAGGTAAAGCCGGTAGTAGTAATTGTTGAGATTAAATGAAATAAACCTTGTCGAAAGGTTGTTGTAACGTCTGCATAAATCTCATCAAGCAGCAGTGATGATAAAACAATCACGCCGGCTAAAGCAATTACTGTTAAGAAAAAGCGATACTCACTATCGGCAAGATAAGGCTTAATAGATTTTCGACGCCATGCGATGAAATGTAGAGAAAAATTAGCTGATGCAATTAGCATAAACACCATTGCAATAGATTCGATTAGGGCGCTATCGAAATAGCCGATGCTATTATCATGAGTTGAAAAACCACCGATCGCAATAGTTGAAAAAGCATGGCAAATAGCGTCAAAAAATGACATGCCTGCGATCCAGTAACACAGCATGCAAATTACTGTTAATCCTAAGTAGATATACCAAAGTGCTTTGGCGCTTTCAGTAATTCGTGGCGTCAACTTACTGTCTTTCATTGGGCCAGGCGTTTCCGCTCGAAATAGTTGCATGCCACCAATGCCAAGCATGGGCATGATTGCTACAGCCAACACGACGATACCCATGCCACCCAACCACTGTAATTGTTGACGATAAAAAAGAATCGATTTAGGTAGGGTGTCTAGGTTGGTTAGAATTGTGCCACCCGTTGTCGTTAAACCCGACATGGATTCAAAAAAAGCATCCGTTACTGATAATGGATTATAAGTTGTGAATAGAAACGGTAAAGCACCAAAGGTGGCGAGTACCGTCCAGAACAAGACCACAACCAAAAAACCATCCCGATAGCGCAGGTCTCGCTCTGTTTTTCGTGCAGGCAACCAAAGAGTTAATCCGGTTAAGATTGTTACAGAGAAGGATATAAGAAATGGAAAGCTATTTTCGTCTTGATAAATAAACGAAACCAGTAGTGGTGTTAAGTGCGTGGCACTAAACATTACCAGTAAGATACCAAGAATTTTAAATACGGTTTGAAAGTTCATCTTGCGTAATGATTATTAACGGTCGTTAAATGTGTGCACTTAGATAAAGGTCACTGCAACTTGGAATAATGCTTCGACGGCACTGATGGATGATTTATTGTCCATGAAGATAATTACATGGTCTTCTGCTTCAATAACGGTATTTACATCGGGAATGATGACTTGTTGATCGCGTACGATTGCACCAACTCCGGTGCCTGGCGGGAAGGGAATGTCACGAACACCTTTGCCAATAACCTTTGACGAATTTTCATCGCCATGTGCAATAGCCTCAATCGCTTCAGCTTTACCGCGTCGTAGCGAATGTACAGCAACGACATCTCCTCGGCGAATATGGGCTAATACACTGCCAATAGTGGCAACACGTGGTGAGATAATTACATTAATATCATGATGCTCAATGTGCTCGACATAAGCGGGTCGATTAACCAGCGCCATAACGCGCTTTGCGCCTAATTGTTTGGCAAGTTTGGCTGACAAAATATTGATTTCATCTTTTTCAGTGACGGCACAAAATACATCAGAGCCCTCAATATTTTCTTGCAAGAGAAGTGAGGCATCAGCAGCATCGCCGTTTAAAACAACTGTGTAATTAACCTCATCGGCAATTTGTTCGGCTCTATCAGGATCCAATTCAATCAATTTGACGCTATAGCCTTTTTGTTCTAATTCTTTGGCTAAATTCAGTCCAATATTACCACCGCCAGCAATAATGATGCGCTTGGTTTTGTCTTCTTGACCGCGCATTTTGCGCATGACATCACGAATGTGTTCGCGTGCAGCCACAAAAAATACTTCATCAGACTCTTTGATTATGGTATCTGATACAGGCGTGATCACCTCACGATTTCGATATATTGCGGCGACTCGTGTCTCAATGCCTGACATATGATCTTTTATATTAGCAAGCTGGCAGTTTATTAACGCACTGCCCGCAGTGGCCTTAACGCCTACCAATTGCACTAAACCGTCGGCAAAATCCAATACTTGTAATGCGCCTGGAAACTCAATGAGGCGTGTGATGTGATCTTTTACGATAACCTCGGGTGAAATCACAACATCAATATGAAATCCTGTCTCATTGCTGAATAGTTCGGTGTTATTAATGTATTCTTTGGAGCGAATGCGCGCAATTTTGGTAGGCGTTGAGAAAAAGGTTTCGGCGATCTGGCACGCTACCATGTTGACTTCATCATTGTCTGTTACAGCGAGAACTAAGGATGCGTCTTCTGCGCCGGCGGCACGTAATACTGAAGGGTGCGCTGCATTACCAGCAATAGTGCGAATGTCTAGACGATTCTGTAATTGTTGCAGCACATGCGCTTGAATATCTACTATGGTTACATCATTTTCTTCACCAACTAATACTTCAGCGATTGAAATTCCGACTTGGCTTGCACCTAAAATTAAAATTTTCATTTATCTACTGTTTGAACTCACGGTTATTTAGAATCGCTTGCGGTAATGTTAAGACTCTTGAGTTTTCGGTACAGATGGGTCCGCTCCAAACCAACATTTTTTGCTAAAGCGCTGACATTGCCATTTACTTTATTAAGTTGGTAACTTAAATAAGCTTTCTCAAATTGTTCTTTAGCATGACGCATCTCACCATCAAAATAGTCAGGTAGCTTTGTTTGACGCGTTCGTACATCGACATCATCACCTAAGGCTAGCATTACATCATCGTTAGATATTTGTGAGTCATGATTCAAAACAAGTAGACGCTGAATCACGTTGCGTAGTTGTCGTACATTGCCTGGCCAATCATATTGATACAGTGCTTTTAATGCATCCTTAGTAATCGTTGGTTTATCTAATTGGTTACGACTAGCAATGTCCTCAATAAATAAATCAATCAGCTCAGCTAAATCTTTACGTCTTTGACGAAGGGCAGGCACTTCAATCGGAATAACATTGAGTCGGTAATAAAGATCTTGCAGAAAAGTGCCATCATTAACGGCTTGTTGAGGGTTGCCGCTAGTGGTCACAATTACTCGAACATTGAGTTCAATATATTCAGAGCCACCAATGCGTAAAAACTGTTGTTCTTGCAGGGCACTTAAAAGCTTGTTTTGAGTGTCAAGGTTGAGTCCTAATACTTCATTAATATACAAGGTGCCGCCTTTGGCTTTTTCAAAACTACCTAATACGGTTTTGCCATTATTTTCGCTACCAAACAACTGCTGCAAAACATTTTCGCTGGGCATAGCTGCGAGATTAAGTTCGACAAAATTTTGTTCTGCTCTGGGGCTGTTAGCGTGAATTTTTCGTGCGACCAAATTTTTACCAGTACCTGACTCACCGGTAATAAAAATCCAGCTGTCAGTGGGGCCTAGTAATTGAATATGGCGCATTAATTCTTGGCTAGATTCACTGTTGGAGATCATTGGTGATTCGTTTTGCAGGCGTGATTTTAAGCGTCTATTTTCAGCTCGTAGTGAGCCTGCTTCAAGTCCACGCTCAATGCACAGAAGTAATTTGCCAGTTGATAATGGTTTTTCCAAAAAGTCATAAGCACCTAATTTTACTGCTTCCACAGCATTTTCAACCGTGCCATGGCCAGAAATCATAATGACGGGTGTATTACCAAGCTCTGATGTTTCTACCCAATTTTTTAGCACTGAAATACCGTCTTCTTTTGGCATCCAGATATCGAGTAAAACAAGGTCCGGAGAAGTCTCACGAAATTGCTGTCGGGCTTCTTTAGCATTTTCAGCAAGTGCGATGTTATAGCCTTCATCCTGCAAAATATCTTTTAATATATTGCGAATGTCTGGTTCATCGTCGACAACTAAAATATGTGGTTTGTTGTTAGTTGACATTGTCACAGTTTATGTTTAATTTTTTGCGTCACAAGTTAAGGGTCTAATTGTCCGAATGTAATGTATTTT
>JALZWI010000158.1 GCA_023299895.1 Arenicella sp.
GGCACCCCTCTATTAGAGATAGTCTCTGAACCAGATATGCGTTCACCATCTGAAGCGGTTAGCTACCTACGCAAATTGCACAGTTTAGTTCGTTATATCGAAATCTGTGATGGCAATATGCAAGAAGGTTCTTTCCGCTGCGATGCCAATGTCTCTATTCGTCCTTGCGGTCAAGAAGAGTTAGGCACTCGCACAGAAATAAAAAACATTAACTCGTTCCGTTTTGTTGAACGTGCCATGGAATATGAAATAGAACGTCAAATCGACATTCTCGAAGACGGTGGTGAAATCACCCAAGAAACCCGATTATACGATTCCGATAACCACGAAACGCGTTCAATGCGCTCAAAAGAAGAAGCACATGATTATCGCTACTTCCCTGACCCTGATCTGCCACCGATGATTCTAGATCAAGCATTCCTGGATGAAATAAGCGCAACACTTCCAGAATTGCCTACAGCGAAAAAAGCCCGCTTTGAAAGCGAATTTGGACTATCAACAGAAGATGCCAGCTTGTTGACCAGCTCACGCGAAGTAGCTGATTACTTTGAAAAAACCACCAAACAAAGTAAAGCAGAGAAAAAAATCATCGCTAATTGGATGATCGGTGAACTATTCGCCAGTCTCAATAAATCTGAACTAGAAATCAGTGAATCACCGATAAAGACGTCACAATTTGCACTATTGCTCGATCGAATTGCCGACAATACACTGTCTGGTAAAACTGCCAAGCAAGTATTCGCCGCATTGTGGGAGAAAGAAGGTGAAGTCGATACCATTATTGAAGCCAAAGGTCTAAAGCAAATCACCGACACCGGTGCAATTGAAACTATTGTCGATGAAGTTATCGTTAACTGTCCAGAACAAGTTCAACAGTTCAAAGATGGCAATGACAAAGTGATCGGTTTTTTAGTCGGCCAAGTCATGCAAAAATCCAAAGGTAAAGCCAACCCACAAATGGCCAATCAATTGCTTAAAGATAAGCTGTCTTAATGGTTTCTTTTTCCGATCTATTGCGTTCCATGTCTCCGACTAAGGGGCACGGTTGGAAAATTAAAATTCCAGAATCATGGCTACAAGGTCGCGCTACATTTGGTGGCCTTTCAGCCGCTTTGTGTCTTGAGGCAGTCAACAGAAATTATCCAGACTTGCCGCCATTAAGAACGGCACAAATAACCTTTTTAGGCCCAACGGGTAATAACGCTATCATCAATAGCCAAGTACTCCGTCAAGGAAAATCAGTTATCTATATTAGAGCAGAAATAATAAATGATGCAGGCATCGCAACTAGCGCGGTATTTAGCTTCGGCACCACACGTCCATCTCAGCTAGACCAAAACTTTGTGGCTCCACCAGATGTACCTGCTCCGCAAGACTCTGTCGATCTATTCAAACTTGCCCCAGCCCCTGCTTTTACGCAAAATTTTGAATGTCGACATTGCTCAGGTAGTTTACCTTTATCTGGCTTAGAACAAGCAGAATTCGGATTTTGGGTACGCCATAAAGATAAATCAGCAAACGATTTAGTCGCACTACTATGCATAGCTGATATGGCCCCTCCAGCGATCCTGAGCGTTTTAACAAAATTTGCCCCTGTCAGCACTATGACTTGGATGTTGAACTTTCTCAACGAGCAACCACAAACACAAGATGGCTGGTGGCAGATGCACTCAAAAGCACAAAATGCTAAAGACGGCTACTCCAGTGAAAATATGAATATCTGGAATAGCGATGGGGAACTATCTGTTGTTGGTCTGCAAAATGTAACGATCTTTCATTAATATTCTTTTCTACTCGTAATAAAATATCGAAAACTATCTGTTATTGGCATATAATCGCCGATCTTAAATGAGTTAAGCGCTCGTAGCCCAGCTGACAAACTTCGCCTGGAGCGAACTTGAACAGCCGTAGGCAGCCCCGAAGAGGTGAGCCTCACGACGAGGCGAATAATAGAGTACCGCTTTAGAATTTCAGTATAGTATCGAAAGTTTCACCGAGTTATGCGCCCGTAGCTCAGCTGGATAGAGTACCTGGCTTCGAACCAGGTGGTCGGGGGTTCGAATCCCTCCGGGCGCACCAAACAAAAAAAGCTTACCACGTTTTTGGTAGGCTTTTTTTGTCCTTCTCAAACAATTGATTAGAACCCCACGGTTAGGCAAAATGGCCAGAAAAATTTTGAATGGTCGTACGACTGTAATCAAAGAGGTAGAATAACGCAGTATCTTTTATCAAGATCGACCTCGAAGGCGCGAGCACGAATAAGCTCTCTATCAGACTGTCACAACCTTTAGCTCTATAACAGTTTATTTAATTTTGTTTTCAGTGGTGTCTTCTTAGTTTCCAATCCTAAAAAAATATTTGGTATAACAACGCAACAAGAGTAAATTAATACCCCTACAGAGAAACTAGCAATCAGACATGCAAATAACAAACACTCAAAAAAATTTTCTAGCCAAACCGATGACTCATTTGTCGACTTAATTGGGTTCAATAATCACTGTTTCGGTGTTTCCCAATTACTGGTATCAGCCCTGTTTGGGAAATGACTCCTCATACATATAAGTTTTTCATATCATTAAAGAAAAGGTAGTTTTTGTATTGTTAAAAAACGAGTGCGAAAAAGAGTATACGATGCAGGCTTACGATATATTTGCAATGTCAAAAGATATTTGGCATGAGCCAGGATCTCATATGAGGATGGAATTTATCTATTTAACCTCTGAAGAGTTACTCCTCCGTGATACGACTAAACCGAGAAACTCAAAACCGAGAAAATGATTCTATTTGATAAAAAAAATATTGTCGCCATTATTCTATCTGGTGGTCGTGGCACTCGCCTTGGCAACATTGATAAAGGCTTACAAAAATATAAAGGCAGAGCTTTGGTAAATTGGGTAATCGAGGCAGTCAGGCCGCAGGTCGGAAAAATCATTCTCAGTATTAATCGTAATCAAAAACAATACAAAGAGTTAAATTTAACAACCGTTATTGATCAGTACGATGGTAGTTTCAATGGCCCGATAGCAGGAATTTTAAGCTGTGCAGAACAACTCAAAACGCAAGACTTTGCTTATATGCTTATTGCTAGCTGTGACTCTCCAAGGCTAACTAATAATTATGTGGCGCGACTGTATGACAATCTACAAAACTCAGCGGCAGACGCAGCGGTAGTAAATGATGGCAATCGTAATCAGCACCTTCATTGTTTAATCAAAACATCAGCTATTGATGCTCTAGATGCGTATTACAACAATGATGGCCGCTCAATGCACGGCTGGTTTCAGCAGATTAGACTAACAGAGGTCGATTTTACTGACCTGTCTGATTGCTTTATAAATATAAATACTTTAGACGAGTTATCAGAACTAGAAAAAAGAACACAATAAATTACTCGTCCCAATTACCAATATCAGCAGCTGTACCCTCGCCACCAAGCGCGCCATCTGAACCGTAGCTCCAGAGATCAAAGCTGTTGGTATTTTTTTGGCCTGGTTGCGTATATTGATAATCATTGTTCCAAGGATCTTTGGGGGCTTTATCTAGATAACCACGCCAAGTGCTTTTACCTGGGTTGCTAACGAGTGCTTGTATTCCTTCAGAAGTAGATGGATAGGAAAAATTATCCAACTTATAAAGTGCCATTTGCCCTGCCATTGCTCGAATATCCGCTTTCGCTTTTATTTGTAAGGCTTGGTCTTGTCGACCTAATACATTTGGTAAAATTAATGTTGCAAGTAAACCAATAATCACAACGACCACCATGATCTCAATCAAAGTAAAGCCGCTCTCTAGTTGCCGCTTAGGGCTCTGTAAATGTCGTTGAGGCATGTTCATTTTTTTCATAGCTATTATTTTTAGTTTCTATATTTCTAAAACCCTTGAACGGGAAATTATTTCTATATTTAGGTTTAACTCAAGACTGAATTCAAGTCAAAAATCGGCAATAATATGGCAAGCACAATAGTTAAGACGACTAGCCCCATAATTAAAATCATCGCAGGTTCGAACAAACTTACGATCATTGAAATTCTTGACTCCATCTCGCTTTCTGTAGCGGAAGCGGCTTTCTCGAGCATGTGATCTAATTTACCGCTATTCTCACCACTGGCAACCATTTGTACCAAAAGAGGGGGGAAATGACCACTTCTATCTAAAGCTCGGCTGATTGACACACCTTGTGCCACTTCTTCTGCCGCTTTCTGTAAATCGTGTTTGAGTACTTGATTAGATAAGACGCCTTCAGTTGCTCGCATCGACGCCAATATAGGAACACCGCTGCCGACCATAATTGATAAAGTACGGGCCAAGCGAGCTGCATTAATATTTTTAGCTAGACGCTTAATGCCATAGAGTCTTAGGTATTGTGAATGCAGCCAATACTTAGGCTTATCTTTACTAAAGATACGGCTTGCGACAAATCCGATGACCACCATTACTAACAACATCCACAAACCATAGTTTTGTAAAATTTCACTCAGCTTGATTAACCCCCTGGTTAGCACTGGTAACTCTTGGCCTGAATCTTCAAACACACGTACAACTTTAGGCACTACAAACGCGACAAGTGCAATGACAATCGAAACCGAGGCAAAGGTGAGAAAAATAGGATAAACCAGTGCAGTACTGATTTTTTGTTGCACGCTATGCCGCGTTTCTAAATAATCAGCCAAACGTTCTAAGACATCGTCAAGCGTGCCTGACTGCTCGCCGGCAGAAATGGATGCTCGATAAATCTCAGGAAAGCTACGAGGGTATAAAGCCACTGCATCAGATAAAGAATAACCTTCTGTCACTAATGAGCGTAAATCACTCATTACTGATTTAACTTTATGACCTTCAGATTGCTTAATCATGGCATTCAAGGTTTCTTCAATCGTCATGCCAGAATTGAGTAACGTTGCCATTTGGCGAGTTAAAATAGAAACATCATTACCACGTAGCTTGATACGTCGAGAATCGCCACTTTTTGATTTGCTCGCAGCTGCATTTTTTGACAGAGATTTAACATCTAACGGAACTAGACCTTGCGCACGTAATTCAGCACGAACTTGTTTAGCATGATCACCCGAGGTAACGCCTTTAACCGTTTTACCTTTTGCATCCAGTGCTTGATATTCAAATGCGGCCATTTTTTAAGTCCAAAAGATCAAGCTTGTGTCACACGAAATACTTCATCTAAAGTAGTAATGCCATTTAGTACTCTATCAAAGCCATTTTGCATAAGTCCTTGAGATGTTTTTCGCGCGTGACTTACCATTTCATCTTCAGATGCTTGGTCGTGAATCAAGCGACGCATGCCTTCAGTCATTTCGACCAATTCATAAATACCGATACGTCCTCGATAGCCAATATGATCACAAGCAACACAACCTTTAGCACGATAAATTTGTTGATTTGATTCTTCGCTTAAGCCGAGTAATTGTCGTTCGGCCTCATCTGGGGTATGCAACTGCTTACAGTCAGGGCATAGGCTTCGGACTAATCGTTGTGCTAAAACTCCGACTAAACTTGAGGCTATCAAAAATGGTTCGACACCCATATCAACCAATCTAGTAACTGCGCCAACGGCAGTATTAGTGTGTAA
>JALZWI010000159.1 GCA_023299895.1 Arenicella sp.
CCATAGAAGTGGATACTGATACTCGTTTAAAATACTGACCCTTGGCTGACGATGGCTTTGCTTTTTGCAAAGCCGTCACAAGAGCCTCAAAATTTGTTTGTAAATCTTCAGCAGAAAAAGAAGCCTTACCAAGTGTGCACTGAATAATCCCCGCTTTATCAATACGGAATTGAACTTGACCTGCTTTAGCATTCTTTACCGCAGTGGCGACATCCGCCGCGACAGTGCCCGTTTTAGGATTCGGCATTAAGCCTTTAGGCCCAAGAATCTGACCAAGCTGACCAACAACACGCATGGCATCTGGGCTCGCGATAACGATATCAAAATCCATCTCACCTTTTTTAACTTGCTCCGCCAAATCATCCATGCCAACAATATCCGCACCAGCTTCTTTCGCTTTGTCTACGTTATCACCATCAGTGAATACCGCGACTCGTACTGTTTTGCCAGTACCTTTGGGAAGTACCGTTGCACCACGAACAGCTTGATCTGATTTTTTAGCATCAATGCCTAAGTTAATTGACACATCAACTGACTCATCAAATTTCGTAGAAGCAGTTTCCTTCGCCAAGCTAATCGCCTCTGCCAAAGAATAAAAATTTTCCGGATCTACTTTCGCAGCAATCGCTTTATATCTTTTAGTAAGTTTTGCCATGACTATACGCCCTCAGTCTCAATGCCCATGCTACGCGCAGAACCAGCAATAATTTTTACCGCTTGGTCAATATCGTATGCATTTAAGTCAGCCATTTTCGTTTTGGCAATTTCTTCTAATTGCGCACGAGTAACTTTGCCTACTTTATCTGTGTGTGGAACACCACTGCCTTTTTGAATGCCTGCGGCTTTCTTCAACAATACAGACGCGGGTGGCGTCTTCATGATGTAAGTAAAGCTCTTATCGGCGTAGACTGTGATTACAACTGGTACAGGAAGACCTTTCTCCATTTCCTGCGTAGCAGCATTAAACGCCTTACAGAATTCCATAATATTCACACCATGTTGACCCAATGCAGGACCAACAGGAGGACTCGGGTTAGCGCCACCAGCAGGCACTTGAAGCTTGATTAAAGCATCGACTTTTTTAGCCATTTTTTACTCCGTAGTATTTCAAAGAAATACTATTGTTTGGGTTCAAACGCTTGGCTTAACAAGCTCCCCGATTAAAATAATTACTCTTAAACTAACTACTAACTACTAACTACTAACTCTTTCTATTACTCAACCCATTTGAGGGTGAGTAATAATGCTTAGGTGAGGCGCGAATTCAATTCCAGCGCGGAGCGTACATTCGTACGTGAGCACTTAAATTTGATTGGCAACGAAACATAAGCGTTGCTAATAGCCATCAAATTAACCTTTCTCTACTTGACCAAAGTCTAACTCTACTGGGGTTGATCTACCAAAAATCGAAACCGCTACACGCAATTTCGACTTTTCATAATTCACATCTTCCACTGTGCCGTTAAAGTCCGCAAACGGACCTTCGGTAACTCGTACCAGCTCACCAGGCTCAAAAGAGAACTTATGACGCGGCGCATCAGTACCATCTTGAACTTGCTGCAAAATACCTTTAGCTTCTGCCACTGTTAATGGCGTCGGGCTTGATGCTTTACCGCCAATAAAACCAGAAACACGTGGGGTGCTTTTAACTAAATGCCATGTGTCATCGTTCATGACCATTTGCACCAACACATAGCCAGGGAAAAACTTTCGTTCACTGGTACGTTTTTGGCCAGCTTTCATTTCAACAACTTCTTCAGTCGGAACTAAAATTTCACCAAATAATTCTTGCATGCCATGACGTTGGATGCTTTCTTCTAAAGTCAATTTAACGCGTTTCTCATAATTTGAGAAAGCTTGCACAACAAACCACTGCATGCCGGGCCTATCTTCAACTATAGGCGTTGCGACTCCTTCAGGAGTTGCGACTTCATCTTCTTGCTGATCTGACGTTTGGTTTTCTGACATGTTTAAGCCTTATAATCTGTTCTAATATATTAATAGTTGGTTAACTATCAACGCCCAACAAAAGGTCATAAATTACTTTAAATATGCCCCAATCAATCAGATAAAGAAATAAACCTACCAAGAAAACGGCAATCAACACCACGATGGTCATCTGAATTGTTTCAGGGCGTGTAGGCCAAACCATTTTACGTAATTCAGTACGCGAACCTTTAGCAAATTCAATTAAGCTCTTCCCGTATTGTGACGTCGCAGCAACAATCAACGCAACAACAATCGCCAACAAAACAACACCAACACGGATCAATATAGATACGTCCGGGCCCATTATGTTCGGCAACTCGTAATAACCGTAGATACCCGCGAACAGTATCAATACTGACGCACCAATTTTTACCTTATCAATCATCAGCTACTTAAACTCTCAGTCGCATAAAACGACGCTAAATTTTGTTTTCTGCACTCTATTTTAGAGATTTTTCAAACGATGACTTTTTTCATGTATTTATTAGCTGGCAGGCCAGGAGGGAATCGAACCCCCAACCTACGGTTTTGGAGACCGTCGCTCTGCCAATTGAGCTACTGGCCTAAACTAAAAATACAAATAAAATCAATCACTTATGAAAACTAATTAAACTCTCTTAAACAATAGGTACGCAAAAGGTGGGCTAATATACATTAGCCAACCCAATTTATCCAGCGTTAGTTATCGATTAAATCAATCTTTAACTAACGCAGTAGAAATATATTTTCTACTGCTTTCTATCAAAAAGCCACTACTAATCTTGTTCTAAAACTAGCACGGTATATTTTTCTCAGACTCACTATACTAATTAAGCATTTCGATTTTGTTCTAAATCAAGGCGTCAGAGAATTCAAAAGCGGAACGTACGTTAAGTACATCAGTATTTCGAATTCTCTGACAACGAAGAGTCAGCGCAAAAGCGATTGATTAATCGTTGATTTTCGCTACTACACCGGCACCAACAGTTCTACCACCTTCACGAATCGCAAAACGAAGACCTTCTTCCATCGCGATTGGCGCAATTAGCACAACATTCATTTTG
>JALZWI010000160.1 GCA_023299895.1 Arenicella sp.
ATAACGTTTGATTTAACAAGCGGGTCCATATATGACCCCTTATGTTCTTAATTGCAATTGGCTATGCAGGGCAGTCATCTCATTAGACTTGACACCCTATCTTCTTCATTATGATACAACATAGAAGCCTGTGCGTGCCTAATGCTATAATGAATGATCCAGTCTTAGGCCAATAGCGCATGGTGACTGAATCATGCAAAAACGAAACACAGGGTCAGGTCTTTGATTTATGATTCTTGATAATGCCGCTTATTGCCAAATACTGTTTATCCTAAACCAAGCTAAAGCAGGCATAACAACGCCAGAACTTTACCGCGATATAGTATGAGTGGAGCTACTTTCTATAAGTGGCGGGCAAAATGCGGCGGAATGGGTGCCTCGCTGATGGCAAGATTCAAAGAGCTGGAAGATGAAAATCGTCGATTGAAAAAAATGTATGCCGAAGTACAAACCTAGTAAAAAATGAGTAATGAGCTAAGATAAATATACTAGTACTCAAACTAAATACAAAAATAATTTTGTCTTCAGAAGCGATACGTATAATTTAGCTTAATCGTGGCAGACTCAGACACTTTATCAAACCCTGTGTCTTCTTCATCAAGAAAACCAACATTATAAATAACAAAAAATTCCTTCCCAGCTTCTGGAATCCATTGCAATCGGCTATTAATGCCTAAAAGATCAGACTGGTTATCAAACTGTATTGTATTGATCAAAGACCAATCAGCATTAAATGCAATATCAGCACTCAAATTATAAAGCCGAGTATCGAACTCTCCTTCTGCTAAGTCTATGTCGTTGTACTCGAATTCTAGGGCAGCAGTAAAATATTGATTAGGTTGCCAATTAATTTCTGCTTCAACAGTTGAGCGATCACCACTAAAAAAATCTCCACTTTGTAACCCAAGACTAAAAAAGAAATCATATTGTTGGGGGCTAGAATATTCTATTCCATATCTTGTATAGGAGTAATCACCTTCAGCAATGATGACTCCATCAGAAATCTCAAATGGCTCAGTAAGCACCTCTCGAATATCTCGTATTTCTGATACAAATTCATCACCGCGTTGAGTTTCAATTTGGCCAAGTTCAAAAAAAGTCTCTTCAGACTCAACATTACCAGCAGTGTCGGTGGTACGGTTAATTCTTACAACATTGTCTAATTCTCGAATCCACGAACTCGCTGAATAGCGTATGGTATAACCTAAGGCTGAATCGAATTGTTTAATGCCCCTTCGGTTTACAAAACCAAGAGCTGGGTCAAAGTTTTCACCTATTTCTGTATATTGAACTCTGCCTTTAAGTCCTTCGCTATTCGGCGATACTATGAGTGCTCCCCAAGCCTGATCATCTCCTTCTACACCTTCAGTATCAGTTTGTTGGAACCATGCACGCCCTTGAATAATCACGTTGTCAAAACTGCGCGTATTCAAGTAATTAAAGTCTGCACCAAATAACGAATTATCTAGGTCACTTGTAGGGTCACCTTCAGTAAAAATGGCACCAATAGTTGATTGCTCGAGCACATTCGCTAAGACTCGCCCAACAAATAAATCACTCTCACCAATCACATCATCAGGATTTGTGACAAACTCTTCATTATCGCCTTGGCGCACCGCTAATGCGCCGATATTAATCCCACCGATTCGGCCAGTTAGCTTGCCTCCCACATCAAGATCAAGTTGTTGATTGCCAGGACCAATACCAATACGGCGTGAGAAAAAGGGTTTACCATTATTTGAAAGACCACCAAACTCAAAAATATCTGCTTCTTGTAAAAAGAATTTGCGTTGCTCAGGAAAGAATAAGTTAAAACGGGTTAACTGTACTTGCCGAGCATCAACATCCGTAGCCGAAAAATCACTATTGAAGGTCAGTGCGCCCGTTAAATTTGGCGTAAATTTATAAAACACATCAAGTGAAGGTTCAATATTCGTATCTGAATCTCGTGGATCAAATTGCCGCTCTCCTGCTACACTGATACCAGGAATAAGATCTAAGCCAAGCCCTTGTTGTAATCCTGAGAGCCCAACAGCTGAACCAAAATTAGTTGGGTCTGTATCACGATCATAAGAAGTCCAAGCTAAATCCTCATTTTTTGCTTTAATTGATCGTTGAAAACTTATTCCCCACGTCGTTGCATTAGGGTCAAACGAAATAGTTTTATATGGAATCGCTATTTCTGTAAACCAACCATAATCAGTGCGACTAGAGCTATTTAACCAAATGCCCGTCCAATCAAAATTTCTATTGCGAACATCTTCAATAATTGCTTCGCTTCGAACAGCATTAGCATTCACTTGAAAGAGGTAGCCATTGCGACCATCATTAAAAGGATTGATATAAACACGGAAACGATCTTCGTTTCGCAAACTAGATCCTTGCGCAAGCTTATTAGCAACAATCGTAGTTAAGTCTTCATAATGCATTTCAGCAGAAATATATAAAAAGTTTTCATCATATAAAGTACGAATGATCGTTTTTTCAGACGGCTCAGCATATTCAACCGGTTCTACTTGATGTAAATCATCAATAATTACAGCATTGTTCCAGACATCATCCATAACACCATCAATAATCGGTGCGGTCTCAGTTTTAACCATTTGGATTACTTTATTTATACCAGATAGATTATTTGCGTCTAAACCAGACTGTGCTACTGCATCTCCCACTACCCAAAACATTAGTGAAAATACACTTAAAATACTTCTAATCATGATCAGTTTTACGTAGTCGGGTTTATAATTAATTTAGATTAATAGCCAGCCTTGAAACAGCCTTATCAGTGGATTATTTTTTGGCATTCTATTTTTGCGTGGCATTATAAGGCAACAAGGTGAAGTATAAATGCAGTTTGAATTGGATTATCATCTATTTATGCAAGAAATCATCTCAAAATCAAATACCAACTGTTAATTGGGACACCCTTCGTTAATCATGACAAAATTATTGCATTCCAGCCAATAAAAAGCCATTTTCTACGCACCAATAAAGGAACTTAAACAAGGAGTTATGGATAACTCAAGCAAGAAAAAATATTATCTCGCTTTCAGATACACCCTTTTATGCAAACGGTGATCCACTTAAGCCACTAACAGGTGAGTCATTGAAACCATTAATCATGGGTGATGTTTGAGTCTGTTCGCCCAGATGATTTTGTATTTGGCTGGCTCAAGATGCGGACAAGTGGATTATATTTGATGTTATGAAAGACCCGAATGACTTTGCGCAAGCAATGCCCAGCAAAGTAGATGAACTATTAGTCGCATAGGATCGGGCTTATTGTCCCTGATATGACTAACGCAGGTGGCATGGGGCAATAATACCTTGATCTTATCTTTAAATTAATTTGGCTCTGCTAACACTAACTCGCTCCAAAAAAACATGGACGCAAAAGCAATCACGTTTTTTTATGCTCAGATAATGATAAAATTGACACACAATTTGACACATCTATCAATTAAGTGGGCGCAGCGAATTCAATTCTATGGCAAGCTTACCGATCGCTCAATAATCCAGAGATTGCTGTTTGTTCTACTAAATAATCGATGAAAGCTCGAACCTTTGGAGCCATGTG
>JALZWI010000161.1 GCA_023299895.1 Arenicella sp.
AATTACCATTGTCAAACCAAACGAGTAGCAATACATTAGAAATTGATTACATTGCCCGAGTTGGCTTTCGACGCAATTTTTAACATTGATAATTCCCACTGAAACCAAAACCACCGAGGCTTTATAACCATGCAAAACCATCTTTCACTTAGCATCATGATTTTTTTGACCTGTTTCGTTAGCACCTCTGCATTACAGGCAAAAGAAGTTCAACATAATATGCGTGTTGATGGCATTACCTGTCATTTTTGCGTTGCTTCATCAGCTGAAGAATTGAAAAAAATCGACGGCGTCGTAGGTGTTGATTCAGACTTGGAGAGCGGCATCATTAAAGTGTGTGCCAACGATTCAGTGCAATTCACCGATGAAACTTTAACAAGATTATTTGAAAGTAAAGGCTTTACCTACAAAAGCAAACAAACTATCGACGCATGTGAAGAAGCTTAATTTCCTGTGACTGAACCGATTCAAAATCGATAGTTTTCATGGCTCAATTACAAAAACAGAAACCTCGAAAATGGGCATCATTACTGTTACTTACGTCTTTCCCAACGTTGATTTGTTGCGCATTGCCGATTTTATTGGTGAGCCTTGGCTTTGGGTCCGTGGTCGCAGCGGTATATGGTGAGTACTTGCCTATTCTTAAATGGTTTGGCTTAAACAGCCTGATCACATTTTCAATCACAGGGTTTATTTTATTGCTTGCCGCTTACGCCCTCTATCGGCCAAATAGAACATGCCCAGCAAACCCAGAATTAGCCGCCGCTTGTGAATCTGCTCAAAAGTGGAATCGACGTTTTTTCTGGATAGCTTTCGCGGTGTGGACTATTGGTGCATTTACTGCTTTTGCGTTGCCATTTCTGTTTTAATTATAAAATATGAAAGCGTCTTTCCAAAAAAAAATAAGATAGGTCATGGTTAAAATCTATGCGGCGCTATTTTCTCTTAGCTGAAAAAAATTTAAAGCAACTAAGCCTATAATGCTAAAATAAAAAAACCTAAATTCCATGACCGTTTGCAAGGTGCAATCCACGAAATGAACGCACCACACATATATTTTTCAAGTGAATTGGCTGGTTTGTTAACGCCGTTTGAAAAACCAAATAAGCAAATGCATAAACTGATTATTCATGCTGGCACTCCTAAAACAGGAACAACCAGTTTACAAACGTACCTAGAAAAAAAACAAGGGAAACTCAGGAGTCGAGGGATTTTGTACCCTCACAATCTTGACAAGCTAAACAATCCTAGTGCACCGAAACACCAATGGTTTGAAAAAAATTTAGCCTCTGGGCACGTCGATTTTTTTCTTGAAAATTTTAAACATTTAATTTCTCAAATTAAAGATGACACTCACACCATTGTTCTTTCATCGGAAGGCATTTATAACTATTGGTGGGATTTTCCTAGTGAATCTAAACTACTACTCAATGAGTTGAGTAAACTGTTTGATGCACAAGTTTGGGTGTGGTTTCGTGAACCTCTTGAATTCATTACAAGTTATTATAAACAATGTATTCGAAACCCAAGGATTGATGGTAATCCATGTTATGGGCAAGACTTATCATTTGCACAAATGCTAGAGATTGATTGGTTTGCAAAACATTTAGACTACCAAGGCTTTGTGAGTGAGTGCCAAGGCGTGTTTGGTTTAGATAATGTTTGCGTATTTCAATACCAAGGAGATGTTGTGCAACAAGTGATGCAAAAACTAGGTTTATCAACTCCGCACGATAACCCAACACCAAGACAAAACAAAAGCCTTAACAACGCGACTGTCTCAGTGCTCAGAAGCATCAATCAAATAAACCTAAAAGCAAAAGATAAAGACCAATTGATTTCACACTTAAAACAAATGAATCAAATTTTTGAACGATATGAAACTGAGGCATTGGTTGACGCTGCATCAAAGGCAAAGATTGCAAGGTTATCAAAACCCATTAAGTTTATGAATGATAACTAACGTAGAGTGCATCAATTAAGTAGTACGTTTGAATATACTCAAATTCTAGCCATAAGCTGGCTATAGACTTATACTAATGAATGTCCGTGCTTACTGATTAATGGCGTCATACCTATAATGAAAATGAAATTAATGCGGTTTAATATTTTTATTTAAACCTGTGGTTAGAAATGGGGAGATTACAGATGTTAGTTGAAGTTAAGCGCTATGGTTCTTGGCGATGTTTGAGTAATCCGCGTCAGCGCGAATGGGTAGATCAGCTGCCTGATTTTCCGATGCTGCTTGATGTCGTTAGCGAGCTATCTACTACCCTAAAGGATAATCATCGTAGCCTGGTATTGCGGGGCGAAATTGATTCAAAACTGGTAGTTGCTAAACAGTCCCACAATAAAAATAATCGGCTGTGGCCACGTATGTTAAGTTACATAGAGTCATCTGAGGCGGCACAAACATTATTAACATTAGAACGTTTCCATTCCTTAGGGCTAGCATCTGTTCAACCTCTTTTTGTTTTAGAAAAACGGTCTTTTGGTGCTGTTGTTGATTCTTGGCTTTGCTACGAGTATCGAGCAGGGCAGGCATGCTCTAACGACTGCACGCCTGAGATTGTCGCTTTACTAAATAAAATGCATGAACTTGGTTTTCGTCACAAAGATCCTAATTTTGGAAATTTTCTGATTGATTCTCATGGTGAA
>JALZWI010000162.1 GCA_023299895.1 Arenicella sp.
TAAATTACGCTTTCGCGAAAGCGTAAAAGTCTATTAGAGTTCTCTTTGGGCAAAAGGAATTTCTGGATTTAAAATCTCTGTAATTAGTCTTTTTAAGATCACTTCAAATTCTAAAAGGGTTTCTTCTGTTACCTCTTGACTTTTATTATACTTGAAAGGAAGGTATCCAGATTGCAAGTTTTTGAAAGATATAATCCCAACACTTACCGGAAAATCTAATGGTTTTTTCTTGTTGAGCATGTAAGCATACATTAATACTTGAAATGCTTTTTCAAATTTTCCATCGGGGAGTAGTAGGTCTTCGTAAGCGTTCAGGTTTAAATGCTTTTGTTCTACTTTTCCTGTCTTATAATCAACTATATTAAAACGATCGTTACGCCTTTCTACTAAGTCTACTTTCCCTCTAAGATTGATATGGTCAGTTAACTTAATGTTTTTTATATCGTCCTCTACAGATTCTATAATAACTCTATCGCCTTTTTTAAGGAGACTTCTTTCTCTTTTTAGATAGTTGAGCACATAACGACTTACAATGGCATAAACGATCTTATTCTTACCTTGATCGATGTGATTAAGCCCGTATACAATTTTAAATTGGTTACGGACTTGGACTTCTATGCGAGTAATAAGGGTATTTATAATTGATGTAGTAAGCTGTGTCCCTACATACGGCTTATAGAGTTCTTCTAGGGTATTGTGCACAATGGTACCCATTGTATTTGCAGCAACAGTTTCCTCAACTTCATTACTATTGTTTATACCTAAAACATAACGTTCATAAAATAAAATGGGATTACGTAAATAAGTAGTGAGGGCAGAAGGAGAAATACCTTTTTTAAAGAGTTTGTTAAGCTTTATTATAACAGCTTCATTTTTTATAATTTGAGATTCCTGTTCTTCTGTTTTAATAGTATTTGGTGTTACTACATATTTTTTGATTTCATGGATCCCTTCTTCTTCTATTTGTCTTATAAATCTACTCTTCTCACTGCTGCCTAGCCCCGTACTATGTGTTGTATATAGTAGGTGTGCTGTTTTTGCTCTATGTAATAGATGGTAAAAATGGTATGCATAAACGGCATCCTTTTCTGAGTACGTAGGAAGGTTGTAGAGTTTTTTTAAATCATATGGAATATAAGAGTTTTGACTTTTTCCTGAAGGGAGTGTTCCCTCATTTACAGAAGTTATAATGACGTGTTCATAATCAAGAACTCTAGATTCTAGCACACCCATAATTTGAAGGCCCTCTTCTGGGTCACCTCTTAAATCGATAGTTTCAGAAGACAGTATTTCTCTATAGAAATGAATAAATGTACCAATGTCTTTAATATGATCTTGAGTTTGCATAAGCTGTTTAAGCTTATTAAACGCGAGATAAAAACCATAAATATATTCTAATTGTAGCGTATTACCATTATTATCAAATAACGATCTTAATGTTTCTATAATCTTGATACAATTACTGATTGCTTTTTTTGGGTCGTCGTTCCACTCTGAGAATAATATCAAGAAATTAGAAGAACTAGTAGTATCTACTAGTTTTAACAAGTTTGACGATGATACAAATATGAGATTATTAGAAATAATTTCACTCTCTAAGTGCTCTGTCTGTATACCTAATAAATATGTTGATAGAGGATTGCGTAGTATATTAAGGACGTCTTTAAAATAATAACCATTAGTGTTTGAACTCTTTTTTAAAGAAATGAGTTGATCAAAAAAGGAAGCTGTAGGAGTTTTACCTAGCGGAAGTCCCATCGTGATATTTACCTTTTGTACATTAAGTGGTAGTGCATTAAGCACAGGAAGAAGCAAAGATTCATCTCCTAGTACAATGGCTGTTTTAGATAGATTTTGGTTTGGAATACTTTTTAAGATAGTCCCGAGAGTCTTTGCTTGGAGAACATCTTGTGAACAGGCATAGGTTGTAATGTTCTTTTTTGAACTATAATTATCAAATGACCAGTTAAAGGTATTTGTCGTATAATAAGACCAGTCTTTTTTGTAAGTCTTGATGAATGAATTAGTCTCATGAAAAGGATTACTTAAAAATGCTTTTTCTGTGTCCCAGTATATCTCTGCATTTCCTTCTGCTAGTATGGCTTGAATAAGTTGTTGCTCGGCAGTATTTAACGCGTTAAATCCTATAAACACATGTCGGATCTTTTGGGTAGATTGTATATAGTGCTCTATAGTTTCTACGGCTTGTCTATATACATATCCTTGATGTACAGCTCCTCTGTCAATAGATTTTGCACAAAAAATAGTATAGATCTCAAATAGACTATTCCAGAAGTCAATGTAGTTTAGTACTATCTCATTAGAAGATGAAGACCAGTGATCATCTAACTCTTTGACGTCTCGTAAGTGATTGAATACTTCAGATTGATTTAAAAGGAACCTGTCTATTTCATTAAAATCACTGAGTATGGATTGAGCCCACCCACAGAATGTTTGAAAGGATGCTAGTTTATCCGTATGGACGACTTCTTTATAACTTTCAAATAATATAAAAATGAGGTCAATTGTGCTCGCCGCTTTTAAGCCACTTACGTGACTAATAAATTCTTCTATAGAAAAGATTTTAGGAGCAAATGAGGTTTTAGTTACTCTTGAAGCTAGTTTTTTGGATAGTGTATTACCTGCTCGCCTGCTAGGTAAGATATATATTATATTTTCTTTATGAGAACCTTGTTCTTTATCTAGTACTGCGTCAATAAAAGTTTGCATAGTCTAAAATAAAAAAAGCCTCGCAATTGCGAGGCCTTTTTAAATTATATAATTTGTTTTCTATTACTTAAGAATAGAAAGCTCAACACGTCTGTTTTCTTGACGTCCTGCAGCAGTTTTGTTTGAAGCAACTGGTCTAGCTTCTCCGAAACCTTTAGACTCTATACGGCTAGCAGAAATACCTTTTCCTGTTAAGTAACTTCTTACAGAAGCAGCTCTTTGATCAGAAAGGTTTAAGTTGTAAGCGTCACGTCCTCTATCATCAGTATGACCTTCGATTAAGAAACGAGTTGTTGGGTATTTCCGCTGGTTTGGCCTT
>JALZWI010000163.1 GCA_023299895.1 Arenicella sp.
TTAGCGTGGTCACTTTCGGACTCCTGTCCTACGTGACACTTGTGCTCCTGCACGTCGTCTACCAATTCCACCACCTGAGTATTAAAATCTGATTTATTCTGGTATTGATGGGACTTCGTCTGCGGCCGCTTCAATTACTTCACTGTTGGCTTCTTCTACCACTTCGAGTGCATCGCTTGCTGCGTTTGGAATTGAAGGTAGATCAGACTCTGTTGCCGCATCTGGAATATTTTCAACACCTGGAATCGTTGGTACACCGTTGTCGCTAGGAACAATTTCAATAGTTTCCTCAATAAACGAATCATTATCGATGACGCTGCTTGAGTCTGCACGTTGGGCATACACATAAGCTAAGGCCAAGCTCGAAGCAAAGAATACCACGCACATGACCGATGTAGATCGGCTGAGAAAATTTGCAGATCCGCGACTGCCGAACATACTGGCTGAACTACCGCCTCCAAAGGCTGAACCCATGTCGCCTTTGCTTTGTTGCATTAGGGTTAGACCAATAATTGCGATACAGGCAAAAACATTGACGATGATTAAAATTGTAGTTGTCATTCGATTAACTCTTATTTTTCAGTAATATATTCTTAAGGTTGACTATTGATTAATTAAAATAATCAATAGTCAGTGTTTTTGCGGCGCGGCAAATACCTGCGAAACTTTCAGCATTTAAAGCTGCTCCGCCAATGAGGCCGCCATCAATATCAGCAGCCGCAAATAATTCTTCGGCGTTAGTCGGTTTGACGCTCCCGCCATACAAAATTTGTATCTTATTGGCAATATTCGTATCTAGCTCAGCCAGTTTATTACGAATCATTGCATGTACTTCTTGTGCTTGTTGCGGTGAGGCTGTCTCACCTGTTCCAATCGCCCAAACAGGCTCATAAGCAATCACTGCATTATTAAAACCGGTAATACCAACAAGCTCTAGCACTGCATCGATCTGTTGTGCGACAACTGCATCAGTATTACCCGACTGTCGATCTGACAATGTCTCACCAACACATAATATAGGGATGATTTTGCTGTTTTCGATACAAGCTGCAAATTTTTCAGCTACTTGTTGATCCGTTTCAGCGTACAGCTCACGTCGTTCTGAATGACCTAATAAAACATAGTCGCAGGTAAACTCAGAAAGCATTCCTAAAGAAACTTCACCCGTATAAGCGCCTTGTTCGTAAGGGCTCACATTTTGCGCGCCAATACTAAACGGTAAACCTTGTATGGCACCTTGGGCTGTCGCCAAATAAAGTGTTGGCGGACAAAATAAAACATCATACGACAAGCTGTCAGTAGAATTGACGGAAATATTTAATTGTTCGGCAACAGCAGAAATAAGCTCGGTAGTCATTGCCTGACTGCCGTGCATTTTCCAATTACCTGCTACTAAAAAACGACGCATACTAAACTCTCTAATGCTTGCCTATACTATTGTTTTAATTCTCGTTTTTAACTTTCTATATAAAAACGAATGGCCTAGTTACAAAAACGACTTGCAGCTATCCAGAATGATCGCGGATGTTACCATAGCACCCTTGCTAGAACTACATAAATAGAGGGTTTTTTAGTTGTTCTGTAAGTGAGATCAAAGCTTATCAAAAATCAAAACTGAGCGGCTACGACCTCAGAAATTCGTTCACAACAGTGATTCACCTGTTGCGCATCGACGCCCTCAACCATCACACGAATAACGGGTTCTGTACCAGAGGCTCGCAACAACACCCTACCTGACTCAGCAAGCTCTGTTTCAACTTGATTTACAGACTCAATAACCTGAACTAATTCGCATACTTGTGCGGCATTCGCGCCTTCTGTTAAACGCACATTTATCATTTTTTGTGGATACATAGTCATTTTAGCAGCTAGCTCATGCAGAGGTTGTTCCATGAATTTCATTTGGGTCATAACTTGTAAGGCAGACACCAAGCCATCACCCGTTGTGGTCTTGTCGAGACAAATAATATGGCCTGACGACTCACCACCAAGCACCCAATTACGCTCTTTGAGCTCTTGCATAACATAACGGTCACCAACTTTTGCTCTAACGAAAGGAATATCTCGTTCTAGCAAGGCTTTTTCCATACCCAAATTGGTCATTTGAGTACCTACTACACCACCTTTTAAGCGACCCTGTTTATGTAAACTGTTAGCAATAACAAACAAGAGTTGATCACCATCAACAACTTTGCCATGACGATCAACCATGAGGACTCTATCCGCATCACCATCAAAGGCAATACCTAAATCACACGATTCGTCAGTGACTAGTTTTTGTAAGCCTTCAATATGGGTAGAACCACATTCATTATTAATATTAAAACCATTCGGCTTATTGTTAATAATATGAAGATCAGCGCCGAGCTCATCAAATGCCGCAGGCGCCGATTGATAGGCCGCACCGTTAGCGCAATCAAGTGCAACTTTAAGGCCTTTGAAGTTCATTCTGCGTGGAATCGTACCCTTACAGAATTCAACATAACGCCCTACTGCATCATCCATTCGATAAGCTTTGCCTAATTGCTCTGATGGAACAACGGCTAATGATTGGTGCATAAACTGCTCTATTTCATCTTGAATTTCGTCTGAGATTTTAGTGCCATTTGGCCCAAAAAACTTAATCCCATTATCGGCATAATTATTATGCGAGGCACTGATAACCACGCCAGCATTGGCACGAGCTGTTTGTGTCAAATATGCAATGGCTGGCGTTGGCAACGGCCCCAACATGGTGACATCCATGCCAGATGATGACAGCCCAGCTTCCATTGATGATTCAAGCAAATAACCCGATACGCGGGTGTCTTTGCCGACCATCACTGATCCCTTGCCATAATGTTTTTTAATCACCGTTCCCAATGCCCACCCAAGGTGAACGATAGTGGTGGGCGTAATTGGTTCAACACCTACCGCCCCGCGGATTCCATCAGTACCAAAAAAAGGTTTTGTCATGTCTATTTATTATTATCTACTTGAGAAAATGCGACCGCTTCAACACTCCGAATTGCATCATGAGTGGCTTGCACATCGTGAACACGGACTATTTTAGCGCCATTTAGTACTGACTGCACGGCTAAACCGAGACTGGCAGGCATTCGTTGATCTACAGGTCGTTGTAGTAGGTCACCTATCATTGATTTTTTGGAAACACCAATTAAAACATCAGTACCTAAGCGCTTCAAATCAGGGATTGCTGCGAGCAACTGTAAATTATGCTGAAGAGTTTTACCAAAACCAATACCTGGGTCAACCAAAATATTATTTTTAGGGATGCCTTGTTGCTCACAGGCTAAAATACGTTTTTGTAAAAAATCCACAACCTCTTCAACGACATTGTCATAGCTTGGTGCATTTTGCATGGTGTCAGGTTTGCCGTCCATGTGCATCAAACAAACAGGGACTTGTAGCTTAGCAGCAACCTCAACGGCATTCTCAAACTGAAGTGCTTGCACGTCATTGATCATGTTTGCACCCGCTGCAACTGCCGCCTGCATAACTTGTGGTTTATAGGAATCTATTGAAATTGGCACGTTGGTGGCTTTTGCTAATTTTTCGATAACGGGTATCACCCGATCTAATTCTTGCTGTAATGATACTTTTTGCGCGCCGGGTCGGGTTGATTCACCGCCAATATCGAGAATGTCGGCACCTTCATCTACTAGTTTTAGAGCGTGCTTAAGCGCTAAATCAACCTGCAAGAAATTCCCCCCATCTGAAAAAGAATCAGGGGTGACGTTAATAATCGCCATTATTGCAGCTTTTCGGCGCTGCAATAATGTTTGAACAATGTTTTTTTTCAATGACTCAGATGTTGAATACTAATAAACATTCAACTACCCATATTGTTACTAGCTATCGGCTTGTTACTAGCTATCGGCTTATTACTAGCTATCGGCAATTGGCTTATCAATTTGCGGTTTAATTGATGGTTTACCATCTGGGTCGTCGCTGTTCGTCGGCTTTTTAGGCTTCGGCATGTCTATCGGTGGTTTAGGTCTTATACCCTTCATTACTTCCTTGATTTGATCTGCATCGAGTGTCTCATATTCCATCAAACAATCGGTCATCAACTCTACAATATCACGATTGTCTTCGAGAATTTTTCGCGCGCGATCATACTGTTCGGTCAGAATTTTTGATACTTCAGTATCAATTAAGTTAGCCGTGGCATCACTCATTTTCACACCACTGCCACCCATTTCAGGGTGATCATTATTAGCATAAACTCGAGTACCTAAGGCATCACTCATACCCCAACGTGCAACCATATTGTGCGCCATTTCTGTGGCACTCTCAAAGTCACTAGATGCACCGGTGGTCATTTGTTTCATAAAAATTTCTTCGGCGATACGTCCGCCTAATGCAACGGCGATTCGTGCGTAGAGAAACTCTCTATCGTAACCATAACGATCTTCTTCTGGCAGATAAAATGT
>JALZWI010000164.1 GCA_023299895.1 Arenicella sp.
AGTGTGTTCAAATCACATTCTATAAAGTTAACTTGTCAGCACCTAACAATGTACTTGTGAAAACCTTAAAATGAGGACAAAGGACAGACAAATTCGTACGAATGTATTTCAATCCTTGGATCCGTGAATGACATATTTCCTGCGCGATTTCTGAACAAGCCCAAGGCTGGCCCGAAAGAGTGAGTATCACGATAATACGCAAGAAAGAGGTAGAGAATTCCTGGAGCAGTTAGCGAGGACTCTAGGAATATTCGAACTGCTGACACGAGTAAAATGATATGGGGTATACCTATTTGAAATCTTTCATTCGGTCGTTGATTAATCCAAGAGCAAATATTTTCTTTCGTGCCTATATTACAAGAGTAAATACGAACATGATTTTCACACGCTTGTAAATCTAAATAAGATTGATTATTATTCGCATAAAAATCATTGCCAACAAGATTGATTGCTTTTCTTTCGAGATAAATAATCGAAGGGAATTAAATTTTAAACCTTATTTTTGTTAATTTAGAAAAACGATGAAACACCTAACATACAGAAACTTATGCTTACTAACGACTCTTACGTTCAGTATCAGCAGCCATGCTCAAACAACTGATGACACATTAGAAGAAATAGTTGTTACATCTCATCCGCTTGCCCAAAACGGTTCTGCTCAATCCATCACAGTGCTTAGCGGCGATGAGCTCGCTGAAAAACTGCAAGGTTCAATCGGTGCAGTTGTCGCGCGTGAGCCTGGTGTTCAATCGGCAAGTTATGGAACCGGCGTGGGTCGCCCAGTGATTCGCGGCTTAGGCACTACGCGAATCAAAACGACTCAAGATAGCATTGACACACTAGACGTATCGGTAACAAGTGGCGACCACCCAGTTGCAGTCGAGCCTTTTATCGCCGTCAAATAGAAATTTTAAGAGGCCCTAGTGCGCTTTTATATGGCGCTGGAGCTACTGGCGGTGTGGTTAATGTTGAAACCGGTCGTATCGCTCGATCAGTTAGCAATGAAGATTTTTCAGGCAGAGTAGAGCTTCGCAGTGCTGATAACGGCAACGCAACCACTGCTGCTGTTCGTTTTGATGGAAAATTTTCAGATGCGCTGCATTGGCACATTGATGGTTTTGATCGCTCTGCGGATGAGTTTGACATTCCTGAATTTGGTGAAACCAATGCGCTTATCGCTGATGGTGAACAAGTTAGTACAACATTTGGAATACTTGAAAATAGCCAATCTGATAGCCAGGGTGGAGCATTAGGGCTTAGCTGGGTTGAGGATGCAGGCTTTGCAGGTTTCTCAGTCAGCGCTATCGAATCCGAGTTTGGTCTGTTCGGCGAACCTGACATCTTACCGTTTATAGCCTTGGAACAAGTTCGTTACGATATCGAAGCTCAGCTCAATAATCCTTTTACTGGTATCGAGTCTATTAACTTTCGTGTCGGAGTCAACGACTACGAGCACGCTGAAATTGCACTAGACGAAGAGTCGACTGAAGACCCACTAACATTTGTGCCCGTAACAGTCTTTGAAAATGATGCTTTGGAAGCACGGCTTTTAGCAAAGCATGCGCCCATTGCCAATTTTAGTGGCACCTTAGGTCTTCAATTTGGCGATAGAGATTTTGAAGCCGTAGGCGCAGAAGCATTTATTCAGCCAACACAAGTCGATACTCTTGGATTGTTTTGGGTTGGAGAGCGTAGCTTCAGAACATTCGATTTAGAACTCGGAATACGTTTTGATCAGGTAGACTACGAGTCATCCGTACCAATTCTAGGCGATCTCGACAATCAGGTAGAGATAGATCGCAGTTTCGACACCAATAGCGCGTCAGCTGGGTTGATTTTCCCAATATCAGATACTCTAACTATCTCTGGATTGGTTGACTATTCGACTCGTGCGCCGAGTATTGAAGAGCTGCTTTCATTTGGTCCTCATATAGCAACACGAAGCTTCGAAGTTGGTGATACAGAGCTGGAAGAGGAAGAAGCGATTAACTTTTCTCTAAGTGCTAACTATCAAAGTAGCTGGTTTAATGTAACGGCAAATCTTTATCAAACGCTATTTGATGGTTTTATTTATGAAGTCAGTACTGGTCAATCAGACATAGATTCCGCCTTGACCACGACAGACTTTGACTTGCCTGTTTTTATTTTTCTGCAAGAAGACGCGACTGTTACCGGTTTTGATATAACGACAGACTTTGCACTAGGGCAGTTAGGCGGTGGTGATCTGAAATTTTCCGCTTTGTTCGACACCGTCGATGCAGAACTAGACGATGCGCCTATAATCGGCAATCAAAATTTACCGAGAATACCAGCCAGTCGTTTTGGTATCGGTTTTGATTGGCGCAGTGACCTATGGACAGCTTCAATAGATTATCTGCGTGTTGATGACCAGGACGAAACGACCGAATTTGAACGACCAACCGATAGCTACGATGATATAAGTATTTTTATTAATCGAAAGCTTGGTGAATTGGATCTGTTTTTCCATGGGCGAAATCTTAGCGATGATGACCAACGCAATCACACTTCGATTGTTAAAGACATCGGACCAGCACAAGGCAGAAGTTTTGAAATTGGCGCAAGATTCCAATTCTAATAGGCTATAAGACAGAAATTGGTTTATTTAGCGACACACAAATAACGGGGTAGAAATACCCCGTTATTTTATCTTGCCGATAAAAACCAATCTTAGCGGCTACATTGAACGAGGAAAATGGTGGCCAGGGACAGAATCGAACTGCCGACACGGGGATTTTCAGTCGCGAATT
>JALZWI010000165.1 GCA_023299895.1 Arenicella sp.
AAAAACACCATCAAAAACACTCGACCGACATTGCAACGCAGGGAAGTCAAAGCGTTCATCAAATTCCTCAAGCAGTGCTTGCCCTGGTTCTTTATATTTGGGTTGAACAAAAGACGTGGGTAATGGTAAATCAGAGTCTATTGGAGATGGTGTAGCCCTGCGTCCAATTCCAGCTACTGCGAGAAAACCACTGCCTGTTGCTGACCAATGACCAAAAAGACCTTCAGTAGGTACGTCCACAATTTTTCGCTGTGAGACAGTCGATTCACTCACCGCCAAGGTTTGCGACGCGGTGTCTGGAGCTTCTCCACTTACCTCTAAACTCAGCAAGGTTTCACTTGGTTTATAGGTTGAAGCGCCTTCAACTGCACCACCATTAAAGGCAATTGTTCTGCCATCTTCGTGCTCAATCAACTCCAGCTTACACAAGTTATCTTCACGCCTTGCTGGTTTACCAGTCACCATGACGCGGCCACCTGGTAAGAGTGTTTCTTCGCTCGCGCGGCGGCGCAAATTAGTGCCCATCTCACAGCGCCATGGCTCTAATTCACCGTCTTCGTTAAGACCATCAAAATAGACAAAGCCATGAGGATTAACCAGCTGGAAGTCTGTTATTATGCCTTCGACTTTAATATCAACATTCATATCAAAGTGAGCAGGAGCGCCATGATGTGCTAAAACCGCTAGAGGTAAAATCGCAAAAAGCGAAAGACCTATTTTTGTTAAAAAGTTGTTCATTTCGTGCCTCCAAAGACAGGTTTTTTAATTATTTTTATAATTATAGCGATAGTAAGATTCTGTTTAAATTGCTTATGTCTCAAATCACCTATATCAACATCCATATTGAATTTAAAAGACTGGTTATCATATATCAAATAGTTTGAGTTTAGACATCCTTATTACGTATGCACTTAACAATTCCTGCGGTATACGATGCTAGAAAATCATTCATAATGCAGCATATCTCAATCTATTAGATTTTTGGTTATTTTAGTAGTAAATGTAAAGATAAACAGATATCTACTGATCGATTTGAAAATACAGCTACTTTTTCTACAGTCTCGTTAAGCGAGTCACTTAAGAGCTCAGATATTTGGTTTATGATTTGCCTTATGTTATTTGGTGAGACTTTAACAAAGGAGTTTGTTGTCATTATGTCTAGTTTACTTGGAGTTGAGTTTGCTGGTGTTCTTAATCACATTACGTAGCGCGTGATCGGCAAGAAAATATCTATGAACCTGCTATTGGTAGGTCACGTTTTTCTTCTTAGCTTTAATGCTAAAGTGGATTCGATTACCTAGATAAGCAAAGGCAACCCGAAGGTTGCCTTTGCTTATCATTCTCCTAAGGGAAGCAGTCACCGAATCGCTGCATGTCTGGATAATGTGTAATAATCTACAACAAAAAGTAAACCAATATGGTTAATAATCCAGTGTAAACAACTTATATAGTTACCAATATAATAAATATAGGCACCCATATTTATTTGTTATTTAATCAAGACTCACTCCAATCCGCAACACAATCAAAGTCTTCAATTTGCCGACCAGGCTCCCACGCCCACCCTCTTGTAAGGCTAACTGGCTCGGTAAACATAACAGGATCAGTTGCAACAAAAGTGTAGTTCAATTGACTGTCGTCGGCAGCGACTTTAAATGTTTCGACATAACTCATCTGATCAGATTGTGGCGTGCCATATGGGTCAAAGTAGGGCCATTCGATATGGGTTGTTTCAACGACAAGAGTATCGCCTTCCCAACGACCTACTGAGTAACCGACACTGGATGGCACGGGTGCAGGGCGATCCTCTGTCATATAGATCACCCTTTTAATGTTGTACTCAGAGAGCTCTATATCGATGCGGTCACCGTTGTCGCGTACATCCATAAAGCTGGGGTCAAACATAAAGCTAGGAATGCCTGTTGTGCATTCGAGTTCAGGGTTGTCTCGCGGTGCATCGTAGGTAGCGGCCTGCTCGCGCCCATAATCATTAAGGAGTTCGGAATATAAATTCAACGCTGGTCTACCACCAAGACGCCGTCCCCAGACGCGGAAAATACCATCTGCCGATTCTTCAGCAGCGCGAACTTCTTCGGGAGTGGGTTCAAATACCCCAAATGCCCGGCCAAGCCCATCATTAGACCAACGTGGCTGGCGTCTTCCCTCTACAATTTCATTGCCGTCGGGGAGCAAAAGGTGGAGTAAACCAATTGATTGGGGGTCTCGGCGTGAAACGACTCCAGCGGCTTTGACGCGATCACCTAATTTAAAGTAATCGCCATCAATACCGTTAGCTAGATAGCTACGAGCCTGACCACCGAACTCGAGTTCCCATTCTTTATTTTCACCGTTTTCACCAGTTACGGTGACCAAAATTCTGGGGTGGGGGTTGCGCCACAACACGCCTGAGACTTCACCTTCAAATTCGATAAGATTTTCTGCGAGGTACAGGGCTGGATTGGTATTTGGGCCGTGATGCCCATAGGCAATTTGAGGCAGGGCGAAACAAATAACCGCAATTTTTATAGCTAATTTTATTTGGTTTATTTTTTTAAATTTCATTGAGCTTTATCCTATTTTTTTTAATTATTAAGTTTAGGCATGCTATCACTTGATGGAAAATATAACCGTTATGAAAAAAAATATCAAAAGGTTCTAACGTTGTTATACTTTGAAGTAAGTTGGTGATTATTTTGGTTTACACTATTGGACAATAAGTTGCATTATCAAGAATCACAAATCATGTATGACTCGATATTTTTTTTCTTGTTTGTTGCGGGTTATTAATGAATCTATTGCACGCCAAACGAATGTGCAAAACGACTGCACCGGCCGGTTTTGGGAAGGCTTTTTTTAAAAGCCAAACCTTGTTAGCCAGTGTGAAATGAAAAAGCCAGTTGATATTATTTAATTGTAAAAATAACACCCACTTTATGTAGCAATAAGATAAAGTCTCGTCGGGCAAACTAAGCTCAATAAGCTAATTTTAGGCAAGAATAGTATGACGTTTACAGAAGCTACAATAATAAAAGTTGAACAACTCTTTGGACTACAAGATGAAATACTATCAAGCAACGCTTGGGCCGCAGCGACCACGACCATGCTTGTGTTTGCCTTGGTTGCCTTATTTGCTCACTTAGCCGCTCGGGGCTTAATAAAGTTATTTACTGCGAAGTACCCCTCTGAACTGGGAAACAACCTAGTTCATGCTGTTAAAGCTCCTATATTTTGGTCGTCCTTAGTTACTGGCGTTGCATTGTCATTGCGTCACTTTGATGCGTCAGAAATAGTTATCGCCCGCTTCGACAGCAGCATGCTAACTATTATGCTGATGTTTTGGTCTCGTTGTATTATTCGTTCATCACAACTAATTTTAATGGCCATGAGCCGTGAACGAAAAGGCAAGTCATCTATTATTCGGGCTCAGACTCTGCCTCTACTGCAGAATTTTTCATTCATTCTAATTTCGGTTTATGCCACTTATCTATTATTTAGTGCTTGGAATATAGACCTTACAGCATGGATAGCGTCAGCAGGGGTTGTCGGTATTGCCATGGGCTTTGCAGCTAAAGATACTCTCGCGAACCTAATATCAGGGGTCTTCATCATGGCCGACGCACCCTACAAATTAGGCGACATGGTGGTACTAGAAACACTTGAACGTGGAGAAATCACCCATATAGGCCTGCGCAGCACCCGCATGTTTACAACGGACCATGCCGAGATCACTATTCCAAATTCAGTAATGGGGAACTCAAAAGTAATTAACGAATCGGGAGGCCGCCACCTTAAAAGTCGCATACGCTTACCGATTGGGGTGGCTTATGGCAGTGACGTAGATCGCGTCAAAGAAATACTGATGGAGGTTGCCGGCGGGCACCGTGAAGTGTGTAGCGCACCAGAGCATCGTGTTCGCTTTAGAGTGTTCGGCACATCCAGCTTAGATTTTGAATTACTGTTCTGGATAACCGACCCTCAATCTCGAGGCCGTATTATCGATGAACTGAATACCTTTATTTATAAAGTGTTTCAAGAAAATAAAATTGAAATT
>JALZWI010000166.1 GCA_023299895.1 Arenicella sp.
CTTCCTTTTTCTTTTTTCTTCAATTGTAAAGTGTCTTTATTAAACAATCGATAAACTAAGGCAAGGGGAAATAGCAATAAAAAGAAAACGATAGAACTGCTCCGCGATCTTGAGATGTTTCGAATGTCGACACTGTTGTTGACTAGTGCTAAAAGCGGTGATGGATCAATACCGACTGAGATTGTTGTTGTGAATAGGACTCGAGATATGACTCAGTTTGGGCTGTCGGATACTATCGCAGGCGTATTTATGCCGAGCATTAGGCAAAACTTCATTCTTATGAAAGATGGAGGATCTATCAATGGGAGTCATGTTATTCAACATGAATATGTGCATTTTTTGATGCGCAATCAAAGTTCGGCCAACTACCCAAAGTGGTTTCAGGAGGGGTGGGCTGAATACCTAGGTTCAGCAAAAATGGAGAATGGTAAATTTAAAGTAGGTGTTTTTCCTAATGTCAGAGCGAGTAGTTTTACTCACTCTAATTGGTTGTCAATGAAGAGGGTTTTAGAACCAGAGAGTCATGACTTTTGGGACGACGAAATGTTAGCGATGTTTTATGCGCAAAGTTGGGCGATGATTCATTATTTGCAATCCATTCCAGAAAAAAAGAAAAACCTTAGCGCTAATATGTCTGAGTACATCACCCTAAGGGAAACGGGCCTGGGTGGAGTAAAAGCATTTGAAGAGGCATTTAGTGTCAATGCTTCGGATTTTGGTCTTGCTGTGCAAAAATATGTCAAGATTAATCGCTTTAGTTATTATTCCCTAGACCCAGATGATTTATTACCTGATTTTGAACCGAACGTTATTGAGATTTCTCGAGAACAAGCATCACTTAGCTTGGCAAGAATGGCATCAAGAACAGGCAAAGATGACAAGGCCGAGTATTGGTACAATATTGCAAAGGAAGACGAAGAATTACGTTCACGTGCACAAGTGGGACTTGGCGAAATACACAAATCTAAAGGTGAGTATGAGATGGCTTTGCCTTATTTTATAAAAGCGGTCGAGCTAGCACCAGATGATTATTTAGCGCACCTTGGTCTTGCTGAATATTGGCATAGTTTCGCTTTTAAAGATAAAGGCAGACTTGATCTACAAAGCTTAGAGTTAGCTAGAAAACACTATTTAGATGCATGGAAGTTAGAGAAGACAGTGCCAGAGATCTACGCGATGTATGGAAAAACGTATATAGATGAAGGTAAAAACGTTGGAAAAGGTATTGAAATGTTAGAACAAGCGCAACGAATGCTTGCCTCGAATCTTCCGATTAGAACATATCTCGCTGAGGCCTATTTGTTAGTTGGTCGAAATGACGATGCAATTATTGCCGCTCGATCTATAATTGCATGGTCTCATTCGGAGAGTAATATAAGTGTTCGGGCAAAAAAAATTATTGAGATAGCAGAGAAAGACAAACAGCAGACAGATAAGGCAGTGGGGACAAACAATAGTTAAATTCGATAAGATGAGCATCTAAAGTGAACTATGTTTTGAGCAGCAACTACTTAACAGTGAAGTAGCCAATCTATGTGCCGTTGGCAAAGCCATTGTTTGAGTCGATGGTTACAACTTCGTCTTGATTTGAGTCGAGCGTTAGCAATTGGCGAGTTCGTGCCAGCAATTGTGAGAAGTCCACTTTTTGATTTGAAAACTTATAACTTGAGTGTTGAATGTCGAAATAATACTGAGCTTCTGTAACTAAAAAATTATGTTTCGGCGTATACTAGATATTTGATAAATTTTGAGGAACAAACTATGTTTAGTCATGTAATGGTTGGCGCAAATAGTATTGACGAGTCGAAGGTGTTTTACGATGCCGTGTTAGGTGCGCTTGGTCATGAAGCCGGTGTGATCGACCCCCAAGGTCGTTGTTTTTATGTAACCAAAACAGGAATTTTTTCAATTAGCAAGCCGATAAATGGTGAGCCTGCTTGTAATGGCAATGGCAGTACGATTGGCTTTGCAGCTGACAGCCCAGAGACGGCTGATGCTTGGCACGTTGCGGGACTTGCTAATGGTGGTGTGAGTTGTGAAGACGCACCTGGTGTTCGTGATGGTGGTGCAGTAAAACTGTATCTTGCTTATTTGCTCGATCCGTCAGGTAATAAGATTTGCGCACTGCATCGAGTAACATAAAAATTGATAGGTTACTTACTTACTCACACACATTTTAAATAAATGATTACGAGTGCTTTGTTGGGTACGGCCTCTATTCCAAATGATGGCGGTGAGTTAAAACTGATTCAGCGAGACAATATTTTCGCTATTCAGTTGGTTGGAGTGCATGGTGATTTGATGACGAGCCGCATGTACTCCTCTGAGGTCGCGTTGGCTGAGTTGGGCTGTGCTCATCTTCAAAGTATTGAGAAATCTAAGGTGCTAGTCGGCGGCATGGGTATGGGGTTTACCTTGGCAGCAGCATTAAAAGCGATAACTCTTAGCTCTGAAGTGGTTGTGGCGGAGTTGGTACCCGAAGTTGTTGAATGGAATAAAGGTCCGTTGGGCGAGTGTGCAGGCTGGCCGCTTGATGATCAACGAGTTCAGGTTCGTTTAGGCGATGTGGCAGAGTTGTTCATGACTCAACAAGCAACCTATGATGCTATTTTACTAGATGTTGATAATGGTCCTGAAGCGTTTACTCATGATGACAACGGAGCCTTGT
>JALZWI010000167.1 GCA_023299895.1 Arenicella sp.
GATTATATTGAATCAACCAAAGAGAGTGGTTACGAAGGCGCTATCTATGTTGGTAAAGATTTAATGACTCTACGTTTACCGCAATAGTCTAAAGCCACAAAAAAAAACCTGAGACTGGATTTTATATTCAGCTCAGGCTTTTTTATTTTTTGGATAGTACTAGCAGCACCCTACCGTCCTTGGTGTACTTGGTTCATCGTTTATTCTGTTGGACAATGTACCGACTCCTGAAATGGTAATATCCATATGCTCATTTGGCTGAATAAACCGCTCAGGCTTTATTTCACCTTCCGCTCCAGTTGGTAGCCCAATACAAATAATATCGCCTGGGAACACAGTCACAGCCGACGAGATATAGACTATGATCTCTTCAATCGACTGGCGCATTTTAGATATTGAAATAGACTCTACCAACTCGCCATCAATGCGTGTCTCAATTGTTTGTTGATAAGGATCGCCCACTTCATCTGCTGTGACGACAGCAGGACCAAACCCAGCTGACATGTCAAACATTCTACCTAGTCCAAATTGTGACGTATGGTTTTGAAATTCTTTGACACTGCCTTCGTTGTAAATCGAGTAACCAAAAATATAGCGCGAGGCATGTTCTAGGCTAATATAACGACCGGTTCGTCCAATAACCACAATTAACTTCCCTTCGCATTCTAAGGTCTTGGTCTTGAGTGGAATATCAATGACCACATTATGTGCCACATGATTACGAGGTGTACGTAAATTAATGGTAGGGTATTCAGCAGTTTTTAGTCTTTTCACTTCAGCTGGATCAGATGAATTTGCCGACACCGAAAAAGTTGCCCACGGAATAATCGGGGGTAACAGCTCTATCTCATTAATATCGAAACTCTCCATTGAATCTTTAGCTTGCTTGATTTGATGCTGAGCATAAGGGCCACGCTTAATCACATCCATCAGAGTTTGCGGCATGCCTTTACTTTCTCGATCAATCGCCAACACAGTTTTGTTATCGTCAAGCAACCAACCTAAACGTTCAAAGCCTTTCAAATTAAAAGATAGGAATTTCAAAATGAGTCCTCAGATTAAATAAAAATAACAGTCAATATTAAAGTAGAGATCGTCAGAAAGAATGGTTATGATTCGCTAACGACATCAATTTACAGTCCAAATTTTAACGACTAATCACCCCTAAAATAATCATTAATACTGATTATTTTAGGGACGCTACTTTAACATAGAATTAAGCTGTATTAGCATTCAACTCTAAGCGAAAATGAGCAAACTTGAACTCTATTTAGCGTTGAAAATAAATTTAATTTAACAGTGAATTTTTGATATAAACACAGGCTTTTCGTATGACCCCTAAAATTCCCGTCACCGTCCTTACTGGCTTTCTTGGTAGTGGTAAAACCACACTGTTAAATCGCATCCTATCTGAGGATCATGGTCTGCGTATCGCGGTGATTGAAAATGAATTTGGAGAGATCGGAATCGATCAGGATCTGGTCATCAATGCCGACGAAGAAGTTTTTGAAATGAACAACGGTTGTATCTGTTGTAACGTACGTGGTGACTTAATACGCATTTTAGGTGAGTTAGCGGATCGCAGAGACCAGTTTGATCGAGTTATATTAGAAACCACTGGCATGGCCGACCCTGGCCCAGTCGCACAGACATTTTTAGTGCAAGAAGATGTGCAAGAATTCTATCAACTCGATGGTGTAATCACCTTGGTTGATGGCAAACATATCAACCAACACTTGGATGACGAGACCGATGAAGTCTTAGCACAAGTCGCGTTTGCAGATCGAATCATTATCAACAAAGGCGACCTAACATCGGATGAAGAAAAACAAGCACTAAAGAAACGGCTTCAGGCGATGAACAATATGGCTGAGTTTTATTTCGCCACAATGGCCGATGCGCCTATTCCTGAACTGCTCGATATTGGTGGCTTCAATGTTGATCGCGCAGTCGATATCAAACCCAATTTCTTAGAACCAGAATACCCATTTGATTCTGGTGCAATTTGGCAATTAAGCGCAGGTGATTATTTATTAAAGGTTTCCGAAGATCACCACCATGATCAAGGAGACGACCATCACCATCATAACGGCGACGACCATGACCATCATCACGGAGACGGTACAGGCATGTCGATACTGATGACTGAAGCCGACGATAATAATCTCAGTAAATTAGCAGAAAAAGTCTTTGTCGAATTTTCAGCTGAACCAAAATCGCTCAACCACAGTGAATCACTCTCCAATAAAGATAAGCTTTATCAGATGGAACTTGAAGGCAGAGATGAATACGAATTCAAAATATCATTAGGCAATGACCAACCCATCGCTTTTTTTACTGGGCATGCACCACAAGGTCTCAGTCTAAAATTACTGGCGCAAGATGGCAGTACGATCAGCGCTAACGAAACACAATCGTTTGATGGAGAACATTCTCACGACAGCAAAGTTTCCTCTACTTCGGTTGAGTTTCCTGGGATGTTTGATGGCGAAAAGCTCAATGCATGGCTGGAAGAATTTTTAATCGAAAACGGCCCCGACGTGTATCGAATGAAAGGCGTTGTTGGCATTGAAGGACAAAACTATAAGTTTGTATTTCAGGGAGTGCACATGATTTTCGGCAGCCAACCTGCAGGCGAATGGGGAGAAGAAACACCTTTCAATCGCTTAGTTTTTATTGGCAAAAACCTTGACGATGCCTACATTAAACAATCACTAAAAGATTGTTTAGCATGATGTTAATTATTCAATAACTCCTTTTAGAGCTCGTCTTATTTAGATAGCACTTCTAATCGCTTTATAGGGTTCAGGCTGCTCTCCTTTAGAGAGCACGATTTGCCACAAATGATTTCGATAACTCAAAAAAGCAGCGCTACAACACATTAAATAGTAATGCCACATGCGTTGAAATTCTTCATCGTAATTAGATAATCCTGGCCAAGCTGATTTCGAATTCTCATCCCAAGCTCTTAACGTTTTCACGTAATCTAAGCCAAAATTATGCCAATCTTCAATAGAAAATAGAGTGGCTGAGTGATGGCCTATTAATTCAGCAGAAGGAAGAATTGAGTTAGGAAAAATATAGCGTTCTATCCATGGGTCTACTATACCTGATGTTTTCCAATGTCCAATAGTGTGCAATAAAAACAATCCGCCGTCTTTTAAACAACGGTGTGACACCTCAAAATATTCTTGATAATTTTTAAACCCAACATGCTCGAACATACCTAAAGAATAGATCCGATCAAATTGTTCATCTACGTCACGATAATCTTGAAATCTAAACTTAGCATTCGAACCCTCTTCTTTGGCCTTTGCATTAGCAAGATTTACCTGTTCTTGAGATACACTAACGCCAACAACTTCGACATCATAATGTTTTGCCATGTAGCGTGCCGCGCCACCCCAGCCACAACCGATATCGAGAACACGCATTCCAGGTTGGAGTTTTAATTTTCGACAGACTAACTCTAGTTTATGCTCTTGGGCTTGATCTAGGTCATCCGCATCTTGCCAATACCCACAGGTGTAGATCATGTTTTTATCTAACATATGCTGGTAGAGATCATTCCCAGCGTCATAATGTTTAGAGCCAACCTCAAACGCACGCTTACCTTTTTGCCTATTAATTAGGTGTGCATAAACATAAAAAAGTTTGTCTCGCACAGTCTTAACTTTACTGCGTATGTCGGATCTAATTAAACGATAAAAAAACCCTTCTAAGTCATTACTGTCCCACCAGCCTTCCATATAAGCTTCACCAACACCCAGAGAACCTTGGCCAATAATACGTGCAAATAAATCAGGGTTATGGACCTGCATATCCCATGGTCGATCACCATTAACTTGAATGTCGACAGATAGCAACAATTGTTCTATTTTTGATTGGTATTTGTTGGTTGATTCCATATTCAAATATCTTTCTATTTTATCTTTACTTACAATAATTTAGATAAGTTTTCATGATACAAACAGTTACAACAACGCTATTAATTTAGCAGTCCGATTGTAATTATATTGGTGTGTATTAACCTAAGTTTAACCTCAGATTAATCACACCAACAACTCATTTATTTTAGAACAATATTGATCTACTGATGTTTAGGAACGAAAGTACCTTTTTTCATTATTACTGGTTCACTACCAGGTTCAGCACCCACTGAAATTAATTCATGAGACAAAGGAGAACCATTGGCATCTAATTCATAAGTTTCAATAATACTGGAGCCATCAGTACGTTTTGTTATTACTTGATAACCACCACTTTCAGTTTCGGTTTTCACCGTACGTTTTACCAGAGCGTCATCCGCTAAAAACACGGTATAACCGTAGTAACCAACAGCTAATAGTAAAAGACACCCAATTACGATATTGTTTTTTTGCATGATCCACCTTTTTTAATATTTTTTTGT
>JALZWI010000168.1 GCA_023299895.1 Arenicella sp.
GTCATTGCGGCGGTGAACGGGATTTGCTGTGGCGGTGGGTTAGAGCTGGCCTTAGCCTTTGATTACCGAATAGCCACTGATGACAGTTCAACGCGCATCGGTGTTCCCGAAGTACAATTAGGGTTACTGCCGGGTGGTGGCGGTACTCAACGAATTCCACGGTTGATTGATTTGCCGAGTGCCTTAGATATGATGCTCACAGGTCGGCAATTGAATGCGACACGTGCTAAAAAAATAGGTTTGGTAGATTACGTGGTTGCACCTGAGGTATTAATGCAAGTAGCAGAGAAAACTCTGTCTAAAGGCATACCTAATCGTGAAAAGAGCATCAAAGATAAAGTAATGAACAGCTCGTTAGCAAGAAAGGTGATTATTTCACAAGCTCGTAAAAAAACGCTAAAAGCTACGAAAGGGCATTACCCTGCGCCATTAAAAATTCTCGATACAGTCGAGCAAGGCCTAGCAACTAATCTACAGTCAGGTTTAGATATTGAAGCTAAGAATTTTGCTGAGTTATTGCAAACTTCTGTATCAAAGCAATTGGTTAATATTTTCTTTGCTACTACCGAATTGAAGAAAGACAGCGGTGTTGATTCTGATGAAAATGCTCGTGAGGTGTCAAAAGTAGGCGTGTTGGGTGCAGGCCTCATGGGCGCTGGTATAAGTATAGTAACGATTGAAAAAGCCAATCTACCAGTACGTTTAAAAGACGTTAATGCGGAAGGGTTAGCGCGCGGCATTGCTTATGTCGGTAACATTCTCGACAAAAAAATGGCACGACACCGATTGAAATCGAATCAACGCGATAAGATTATGTCACGATTAACGGGTTCAATCGATTATTCAGGTTTTGCCAACGCTGATGTAGTAATAGAAGCCGTATTCGAAAGTGTGGATTTAAAACAAACAATGATCGCGGATATAGAAAAGACTGCGGGCAAACGAGAGGTTATTTTTGCTACTAATACCTCAGCAATACCGATTGATGAGATCGCTGCTAAAGCTAAGCATCCTGATAGAGTAGTTGGTATGCATTACTTTTCTCCAGTGGAAAAAATGCCTTTGCTAGAAGTGATCAAAGGAAGCAAAACGGCTGATTGGGTAACAGCTAGCGCTGTTGAACTTGGCAAGCAACAAGGCAAGACTGTTATCGTTGTCAACGATGGGCCTGGTTTTTACACGACTAGAATTTTAGTGCCTTACAATATGGAAGCAGTCCGTTTGGTACTTGAAGGAATTGCCATTGAAGACATTGATAGAGCCTTGGAAAAGTTTGGTTTTCCTGTTGGACCAATTAAACTTATGGATGAGGTCGGCATTGATGTTGGCGCTCATATTGTAGATAACTTACACCATGCATTTGGAGAACGAATTCCACTGATCGAAAGTATGGATAAAGTCATTGCCGATGACCGTAAAGGACGTAAGAATAAACGTGGTTTTTATGATTATTCCAGCAAATCAAAAGGCAAGAAGGTTGATGAGAGTATTTACAGTGTGATCGGTGTGAGTAATCCTGGTTCTAGACACTTGAGCTCAACAATCATTGCTGAAAGAATTATTTTAACGATGCTAAATGAAGCAGCGTATTGCTTAGGAGATGGCATTCTTAGAAGTGCCAGAGATGGTGATATTGGTGCGATTTTTGGTTTAGGTTTCCCACCCTTTTTGGGTGGGCCATTCCGTTATATGGAAACTATCGGCATCAAAGAAGTGGTGAGTAAATTAGAATCTCTGCAACAAGAACATGGTGAGCGATTTAAACCTGCACCGAAGTTATTGGAATTGGCTGACAAAGGCAAAGCATTTTATTAGCCTAAAGTAGAATTAGCTTTAGATGAAGTTATGTATGGCCCTAATGTTTTCTTTTAGCTTTGTCTTATTGGATTCAACCTGCACTAACACAATGTCTTCTTACTGAGGTCATTTTAAAAAAGTTAGTTAATAATGATATCCGAGCCTAGCGCTCGGGTATTGCCGTATAAAATGCCTAGAAATATTAATAAGCTCGAGCTAAAAGGATTCGCTTAGGTAAGTCGTCAGTTTTAAATAAATAGTAAAAAGTTTTTGTTAATTGCTTAATAGAAGTTTATCTTGCTCGGTTATACTTGAAAAATGAGCAATGAATCACATACTGATTTTACTGAGCTTGGCTTTTCTCAAGAACATTTATTGAAATTAGCTCGCTGGAAAATGCCTTTTGGTAAATATGCGGGCAGAGTGTTGATAGATTTACCAGAGGAATATTTGTTCTGGTTTGAGAAAAAAGGATTTCCAAACGGAGAGTTAGGAGAGTTATTGAAGTTTTGTCTTGATCTGAAAATAGAGGGTTTGGACACTATAATTAAACCTCTAAAAAATGGCTCTTAACAAAATGGGAAGTGAAAGCGCAAAAAAAAAGGTGAAAAATGAATCTTAGAGATTTTCAGTATCTACTTGCGGTTTATGAGTTACGTAACTTTAGCAAAGCAGCTGAAAAATGTTTTGTTAGCCAACCAACCTTGAGTGGGCAGCTTAAAAAAATGGAAGAAGAGCTCGGCGCTCCTTTAATGGAGCGGTCCACGCGCCAAGTTATTTTTACCGATTTAGGTGAAGGCATCGTACAAAAAGCACGTGAAGTGAATATGATGGTTGAGCAAATAAGAATGTTAGCCAAACAGTCTGATGACCCATTGACTGGTAACTTTCACCTAGGCTTAATTCCGACTATCGGGCCATTTTTGTTGCCCGTAATTATGCCGGCATTAACAGAACAGTTACCAGGTTTGAATTTTTACTTACATGAATTGCAGACTAACCAAATGATTGAAAAATTATTGAATGGGGAGCTGGATGCGGCAATTTTAGCAAAATTAGATTGGAGTCATCCAGTCGATGAATACCCTCTGTACCAAGAGAAATTTAATCTTGCTTTAAAATCGGATGATCCTCTCGCAACTAAAAACAAACATGTTAAACCGACGATTCTTAAAGACCGTGATGTACTAATGCTCGAAGATGGACATTGTTTACGAGATCAAGCTTTAGGGGTGTGCTTTGCGGCTGGAGCAAATGAAGACAAACGTTTTAAAGCGACCAGTATGGATACTTTGCTACATATGGTCGCAACCGGAGCGGGTATGACTTTAGTGCCAGAGCTTGCTTGCCAACAAAAAGTCAATGGAGTTGCTTATTTGAAGTTCAGCAAGCCATCTCCTAGTCGTGAGGTTGTGCTGTTATCACGTAAAAGCTCGGTGCGTCAAACTGCTATTAAACGCGTCGTAGATATTGTTAAGCTTGTAATAGATTAAGGTTCGTTGTGATAATTTAATCTTGAGAGGCTAACAGTTGTGCTCATTAGCCAAGTTAGATGTAATCAAATCGCTCTTCGGAATGTCTTAATAATAGACTTCTTACTTGATTGGTACACATGAAAAAAATATTAATTGTGATTTCGATGGTGATTGCAGTATTTGCTAACCCAATTTTTGCACAGACCTTCCAGAGTGGTGTTCAGCAGGTGCCATTAGTAGAACTGTATACATCCGAGGGTTGCAGCAGTTGCCCCCCTGCTGATCGTTGGATGACCAGCCTGTTAGACGAGCAAGGGCTTTGGCAAAACTTTGTGCCAATCGCATTCCATGTTGATTATTGGGATTATATTGGTTGGCCAGATAAATTTGCTAGTAAGGAATACAGTCAGCGCCAACGGCGTTACGCAGCAGAATTTGGTGAGTCGACTGTCTATACTCCTGGTATGCGCAAAGCGGGTGATCTATGGCGCAATTGGTTGTATGTGCGCTCACCAGAGTTAAGTGATGCTGAAGGTGTTGGTGTTCTGAGTTTAGAGGTAAACAATGACGGCAGCTTTAATGCAAAATTTTCTCCGACACAAGAGAGCAGTACTTCAACCCAAATTAATATCGCCTTATTAGGTTTGGGCTTGAGCACTGATGTGAAACGAGGAGAGAATAAAGGTAAAACCTTGAATCATAACTTTGTGGTGCTTGGGGTGTCGACGTTTGCTAGTGCGTCAAAAAATAACTGGCAGGGCACTTTGCCCGAACCATCTTTCTCAGCGCCCAGTTATGCTGTAGCTGCTTGGGTGACAGAAGGCGGTAGCCTTAAGCCAATTCAAGTGGTCGGTGGGCGACTAGACGGCTCCTTGGGTCCGGTGGCTATTGCGCATTGATTGCTATAGCCTAAGTGACAGGCTCGTTTTTCAGCCCATCGGTAGTAAACCGCATCCGCTATCTTTGAAATCAAAGGCCAGCGCAGCGGTGTGAATAGTCGTCCTATAAAAGTGTGCCGCCAAGCACGTACAGTAGCATCCAAGCCTTTAAGCCATATTCCGTTCTCAGTTTGTAAATGTAATATGCTTAGCATTTCGCTCTTATCTATAACAAAAGCGGGCGAGTCAGCTGTTATTTCATGAATATTGATCAGGTTTAAGGCATCATTTTTCAAGCGCGTTAATACTTTCATCTCATTCATGCACAGCGGGCAATTACCATCGTAATAGAGTGTATCAGTCGTTTTTAGCATGTTGTGAGCATACGCTTGCGAGTTAAAAGTATTGTGAATCCTTGTGCCAGTCTAGCGCAAACGATAATATTGATCGAAATAACTATAAATCTAAGGGTTTTATATGTCTCAACAACGCGAACAGTTTGGCTCACGCATCGGTTTTATTCTTGCAGCTGCTGGGTCAGCGGTTGGTATCGGTAATTTAGTTGGCTTTCCAGTCAATGTAGCAAAGAGCGGCGGGGCAGCTTTTTTACTTATTTATATTTTTTTTATTGTATTGATATGTATACCAGTGATGATTGCTGAAATGTCTTTAGGTCGTAGCACACAGCGAAATCCACTTGGTGCATACAATCTTGTTTCTAATAATAATCTACTCTGGAAAATTGGTGGTTGGTTGGCCGTGATTACGCCATTTATGATTGCCGTATTCTATCAGGTGCTAACGGTATGGCTGTTGGCGTATTTTGTAGGCGCTTTGACTGGAAACTTATCTGCTATGGCGCAGCCTGACTACTTTGGTGAGTTTATCAATGGCTCAACAGTTTTTGTATACTTGATTGTGTTAACGGTTATGGTTGGTGTAATTTTGAATTCTGGTATACAAAAAGGTATTGAACGCTTATCAAAGACCTTAATGCCAGTATTGATCGTGATGCTAATCGTCTTAATAGCCTTTGTTTTAACGCTACCAAATGCCAGCTTAGGCGTTAAGTATTATTTGATTCCAGAGTTTAATAAAATTACTCCAGAGGTAATTAACCGTGCTCTTGGTCATGCTTTCTTTTCATTGTCATTGGGTATGGGCATCTTAATTACTTATGGCTCATATATGAATAAGCAAGACAGTATTAGCAATAATGCTAAAACTGTAGCGTTTGTCGATACGTCAGTTGCTTTTATGGCTGGTTTGCTTATTCTGCCTGCCATATTCGCATTCAACCCTGCAACTAATACCGATGACCTTTCGTCATCTTCGGTTTCATTAGTCTTTACCTATTTGCCAAAAATATTTTTGTCTATGCAGGATAAAATTGGCTATCTTGGTGCCAGTATTTTCGCGAGTATCTTCTTTTTACAAGTGTTTATTGCGGCGATAACGTCACAAGTATCGATTCTGCAAGTACCACTGTCTGCGTTTCAAGATCAACGAGGCTATAATCGAAGAAAAAGTGTCTTAATGCTTGGCTTATGTGCGGCATTTTTAGTGCTGGCTTGTACTGTGTCGTTTGGCATGGTTGCGTACTTCACTGAGTTTATTAACTATGCCGGCAGTACTAAGTCCTTTTTTGATTTGGTGGTCGATGTATTCTACGAGACTATTTTGCCATTAAATGGCTTAATTATTTGCCTGTTTGTGGCATTTCGTTGGAAGAAAAATACTATGGACAAAGAGCTCCTTGTTGGTGATGCGGCTTATGAGAAATCATTTACTAAAAAGTATATCGATTTTTCTTTAACAAGCTTTATTCCCATAATTTTGTTGTTTGTTTTTGTCAATACGGTGTGTATTAAATTTTTTGATTTTAGCCTGATTTAAGGATTCGTTGTTTGTCACGTTGCCAATCTCGGTCTTTAATCGACGCCCGTTTATCGTGCTGCTTTTTACCTTTTGCTAAGCCAATTTTTAGTTTAGCGCGACCACGGATCCAGTATAAATCTAGCGGTACTATGGTATAGCCTGCACGTTCAACTTGGCCGATAAGGCGACTAATTTCATAAGCCTTCATCAATAACTTACGGTTACGTACTGGGTCAGCAACAATATGCGAGGACGCAGAGCTAAGAGGCGATATATGCGCACCAACAAGAAATAGTTCTCCTTTATAAATGGTGACATAACTTTCTTTTAACTGAGCCCGACCCTCGCGCATACTTTTGACTTCCCAGCCCTCAAGCACTAGTCCAGCCTCGAAATCTTGCTCGATCGAGAAATCGAAACGCGCTTTTTTATTTTGCGCAATTGTATTAGAAGGTGCTTTCTTGGCCTTTGCCATTTCGTTGTAAACGGTATACTAGTCAGTTATCGGGAATAGATAATAACAAAACTAATGCCTAACAAGAATATAAATAAGCAGTGAAAAATCAGAATCAATCTTTACAACCTAGACGCTTGAATCGTTGGACCTCGTATTGGGCATTTATGTTGGCTGCGATTGGTTCTTCAATTGGTCTTGGTAATATTTGGAAGTTTCCATATGAAATGGGTCGGCACGGTGGAGGAACTTTTCTCTTGGTCTATATTCCTTGTGTTTTGCTCGTGGCGTTTCCGTTGATGATGGCGGAATTTATGATTGGGCGGCGCGGTGGGCGTAACCCAATTCATTCTATCGCAGATGTTGCGCGTGAAGATAAGGTGTCAGGTCTATGGCAGATTATTGGTTGGCTTGGAATATTAACTAGCTTTTTGATTTTTTCTTATTACAGCGTTGTTGCAAGCTGGATACTTTTTTACATCATGAAGTCAATATCTGGAAGTTTTGTGGATATTCCTGCAGAAGTAGTGCAAAACTCGTTTGGTGCCTTACTGCATAACAGCGATCAAATG
>JALZWI010000169.1 GCA_023299895.1 Arenicella sp.
GCAATTGCTTTGACGGTGTCTTGAAACAGTACGGATAATGTGTCGGTGGTGGCAACTGCCGTTACCTCAACATCATAAATAAGCTTTGAGACATTTTTTGAGGATGAATTTTTATCAAAAAATGAAGTTGGCAAGGTAATTAAATTAGCAAATATGTCCTGACGTATATCAAAAATAACGATACGGCCTAGTTTGGCCATAAAGTAATTACCAAAATAACCAATAACCCCTCGCACAATTAATAACCCAAATAAAATTAGACTCAGCCATTGCAAGTGCCATTCTTGAGCATTGACAAAACCATCATTGACAATCGCTTTAATTAACGCAGCAAAGGATGCTTCGGTCAGCGCGGTACACACCAAAAAAACAATCGAAATACCAACAATTCCCTTATGTCGCCATAAATAAGATAATAAGCGTTTGAAAATAGCTTTTGAATCAAATTGACTCGCTTCTTTAGTGCTTGCTGATGGAACTGTCGTGTTCATTTTAAGAAGCCTACTCAATCGCCTGTTTAGTTGCAAAAGTAACATTACTCAAGCCAATTTGTTGAGCAACATCAAGTACACGAATTACAGCATCATGCGGCGCTTTTTGATCAGCGCGAATAATAAGCAATAAATTAGGCGTGTCTTTATATTCAGTTAATGCGCGTAATAAGGTGTCACGATTTGAATTAATTAACACTCGACCCGTCGTGTCTTGATCTGTCGAAACAGCATAATCCGAAGCTTCTGAGACCTGAACTTCCAAGGTCCTAGGCTGATCAATAACTGCATCACTCGAGGCGGCAGGCAAATTAATTTTAAGCTGAGTTTCTTTAGTGAAGGTTGTCGAGATCATAAAAAAGATCAACAACAAAAAAACTACATCGATTAACGGTGTTAGCTCAATGCCAGTTTCATCTTGCTCGTTTGACGTTCCGAAGTTCATTCTATGCTCTGTATAATTACTATCGTGGTGCAGGGCTAGCTTTGCTGATCCGTGTTTTTCTAACCGGTTTTTTCTTTGGTTGGTTTTTAACGGTTTCTACTAGAGATAAAGCATGATCTTCTAAAATAATTGTTAATTCAGAGATGCGGCTACGAAAATAACGATAAAACATCAAGCATGGAATACCCACCGACAAACCCGCCGCGGTCGTAATCAGTGCTTCAGAAATACCACCGGATAATACTGTTGGGTCGCCAACACCATTGGCTGTAATCGCTGTAAAAACTTTAATCATACCAATGACGGTACCAAGCAAACCAATCAATGGCGTGATCGAAGCTATTGTGCCTAATGTGTTTAAATAACGACTTAAACTATGCACAACTTGTTTGCCCGCATCTTCCAAGGCCTCTTTCATGTCATCAGTGCCATGCGGGACATTAGCCAAACCTGCTGCATAAACAACACCTAGAGGGGAATGATTGTAAACCACCGCAATTTTATCTTCAGTAATCTGGCTTCTTAGCACTAAGTCAAGAATTTGTTGGCGTAAATTATTAGGCACTACCCGACTTTTACGCAAAGTTAGTAAGCGTTCAAATATAATCGTTAATGCCGCTAGTGAGCACAGAAGAATTATCCACATCAGTGGCCCTCCAGCGCGAAATAGTTCAAACATAGATTCCTCTTTGCTAGCTGATTTTTCTAGTTAAATAATACTTTTAAAAGCCAGTTAAAAAATATTTTTATTTTTAATAACTCCAAGCGCTCTAGTCTATCAAACTCTGTATCTTTTTTTATCATTATGTTGGCTTTTTTATATGGTTCCAAAAGCCTTTTTCAGATTCCCTATAGCTTGTTAAAATTATTGAATTATTCTTTATATTCAATAATATAGAGCCACCTTCTATTGTGGAAACCACTTTTATATTACGTTGTTGGTATCTTGTTACAACATCCTTATGCGGGTGACCATAGTGGTTTCGATAACCCGCCGCGATTAATGCTAAATATGGGTCAACTGCATCAATAAAATTTACCGTCGATGATGTTTTACTACCCTGATGAGGTACCAATAAGACATCTGCAGACAGATCAACGCCATCGCGCAGTAAATACTGTTCGACCTGACGCTCGATATCTCCACTGATCAATACAGTTTTATAACCATTCGAAATCCTCAAAACACAAGATCGATTATTGCTGCCCTCAGGTGTATTTTGATCCGGACTGACTATATTAAATTCAAGACTCGATACTGACCAACTTTGACCCGTTACGCAGTTCGTTGCTCCTGGCACTTTATCCACTCGGCTTGTCAATATCTGCGTAACCTCAAAAGCCTCTAGTAAGGCACCGAGACCACCGATATGATCGTTATCAGCATGACTAATTATAAGTGTATCGATATGTCGAATGCCACGGTGCTGTAAATAAGGTATTAATACTGCTTCAGCCGTATTAAAGCCTGAGGAAAAAGCTGGCCCAGTATCGTAGACCAAAACATAGTCTGGCCCCTCAACCACCATAGCCAGGCCCTGCCCTACATCAAGCAGAGTTACATTAAACTCATTAGATGCCATGTTTTTTACTTGGTTAAACCCAACTAGCAACACAATAAATACTGACAATAAACCATGTCGAATTCGCCAAGCGAAAAAATACGCCACAATCAATAGTACACAGACAATCCACTCAAAGCTTCGCATTGGCGGTAATGCTATTTGAGCAAATGGCAGTTCAGTCAACCACAGCAACAACCAATAGACTTTTACATAGCAATAACTTAACACCTGCAACAAAATATGACTTAGTGCAACCAAGCCACTTAGATCTAACACCAAGGCAAATAATGTAAACGGAATTAAGACACTACAAAATAACGGAACTAACAACAAATTAACAAAGGGTGAGAGTATCGAAATTTTGCCAAAGAACAGCAGCGTAACAGGTAACATTCCGAGCCATAATAAAGGTTGCAATTTAATTAAACTAAGCTTATTTGATTGATCATCAGTCTCTTGTTCGCCACCCGTTTGATGCGTTTTTTTATATTCCGCTATTAATCCGATAACGAAAACAGCAGAACACGACAACCAAAAGCCAACATCGAGTATTGAAAATGGGTCGATCATAAAAATCACTACGACTGCGATCAATAAAACCTTAAGTAAGCTCAACTGCCTAGCAAAGAATCGCGCGAACACATAAAGAGACAGCATGATCATGGCTCGTTGCGTGGAAATCGCAAAACCTGCCAATGCGGCATAGGAAAATGCGCTCAGCAAGGCAGGTATAAGCACTAAACGTTGTCGAGGTAAGTAATTATAAATCTGCGCGATAGGTGCCAAGCACCATTTAAACAACCAAGCTGACACCAAAAATGCCAAGCCAATATGCAGACCTGAAATCGCCAAAAGATGACTTATGCCAGTTTTTTGAAAAACCAGTTGTTGCTCGTTGCTAAATTGAGATTTATCACCAACCGTTAAGGCTCCAACAATAGCTCGACCAACATCATTGTTAACTAAGGCTTGATTGAGTGATTGGCTAATTTTCCAACGCCACTGATTAATAGAGAACCCAGCACTGCTGAATAGAAAATCATTCTGATCTTTTATTCGAATATAGCCAGTTGCAATGATTTGATGCCGAAATAAATACTTCTCGTAGTCAAACGCTCCCCAACTGGCATAACTGTGTGGTCGTTTAAGGCGTACCGAGAGTTGCCAAACTTGATCGGGTAAAAATTCTAAATAACAATGATAACAACTGAGTATTGTTGTTTGATTGGTTAATTCTGGAATTGCTACTCCGCTAGATGAGTTTGCACTGCTAATTCTAAAATGAAACCTTGATGACTGTGGTTTGTTTTGTGGTAGGTTCTGTATTTGACCAGTAACGATAATTGTTTGCCCTTCAATATCAATTGGCAATTCATTATTAAAATGGTTCGTAAAGCTTAATGTCGCCCAAGTAAATCCCAGAATGACTATTAATATCGGCAGTATTGTTGTTTGTATGCGTACCGCTAGTCCAACGATTAGTATCACCAACATCAAAAGACGCAAGCTGATTAAATCATGGAACAATAAAGTTGCACAGACACCCGTAATAAAACTAATTGCGCACGTATCAAAATTAGTAACTGATCGAGTCAGAGGTTGACAGCTTTGAGAAAAATATTGAGCTAATAAATTATTTTGCAATGACGACTCCTTGTCTTGCTGTGTAGGACTTTCTTCTTAAACGCTATCCTTTTGGCGTTTTAAATTAAATTATCGAAATAGAAAGACTTACTGTTAACTAATTCACACCACTTAAGTATAATATGATTTTTGGTATATGCAACTTAAGCTGTTTGTCTTTCGGATATTAAAATTGAATCTTCTGCGTAAAATTAAGCAATGGGCACCTACTAAAAAGGAGATCCAAGAGTATCGATACATCCATATCTTTGGCGACACTCTCAAGCAACCTGAGTTATGGACATTTAACCGTACAAGCTCGTCAAAAGGGATCGCTATTGGCTTATTCTGCGCTTTTCTTCCCATGCCATTTGAAATGATTCCAGCAATCTTTATGGCAATTGCTCTGCGTGGCAATTTACCTTTTGCGATAATCGGGATTTGGCTCTCTAATCCAGTTACTTGGGTGCCTTTATACACTCCTTGCTATCTTCTTGGTGCAAGTCTGATTGGCCTAGAACTTATTCCAATTAATCAAATTTCGATCCTAGACTTGGGCTGGCATTATGTTGCTCTATGGTTGGGCTGTTTAATTATTGGCACCATTGTTGGCTTTGCTTCGCACTTTACTATTAGTTACTTATGGGCAAATCAAGTACGCCAACGCTGGTCGCGTCGTAAATCAAATCGTTTAAAACGGGATAGCTATAACCAATCTAGCCAAAATTGATAAGGTAGCCAGGCTTTAAAAAATGCTCAGGGCTGTTTACGAAATGCTCAGGGCTGTTTACGAAATGCTCAGGGCTGTTTACGAAATGCTCAGGGCTGTGTGGTAAATTTCGACTAAGACTGCTGAGTAAGAATACCGTCTTCGATGTGGTAAATTTTATCCATTTTATTCGCTAACGTCCTATCGTGGGTGACGATGACCAATGCAGTATTACTTCTCTGATTAAGCTCTAACATCATTCCAAACACAGTGTCAGCTGTTTTATGATCTAAATTACCAGTCGGCTCATCTGCTAAAACACAGTGTGGTTGAGTAACCAAAGCTCGTGCGATAGCTGCTCTTTGCCGTTCACCGCCAGATAATTCAATTGGTCGGTGAAGCAAGCGCTTGGCCAAATTCATCTCGGTGAGTAAAGATTCCGCTTTGTGGTTTGCTTCATCACGATCGACGCCACGAATCAATAATGGCAATGCGACATTCTCAATGGCCGTAAATTCTGACAATAAGTGATGAAATTGATAAACAAACCCTAAGTATTGATTACGAATTTCACCACGTCGCTTATCCGATACAGCAGACATTTCTTGGCCGTCTATCCACACAGAACCAATGGTTGGCATCTCTAAGCCACCTAGCAAATGCAGTAAGGTACTTTTACCCGAACCAGATGTGCCGACTATGGCGATACGTTCACCACCTTCTATCAGTAGGTTTATATCCGTCAACACTTTAACGTCTATCGGGCCTTCACTGTAGGTCATACCTAGCTGTTGGCAGTGGATAATTCCAGATGGATGAGTCATGTCATTCATAGTCGTTCACTTTCTATTCGTAACCTTTCTTATTCATAGCGAAGGGCTTGAGCGGGGTGCGTCTTAGAGGCACGCCACGCTGGATATAAGGTCGCCAACATGCTCATGACAATTGCAGATAACACAATCACGATCACATCATCCCAGCGTAACTCAGCAGGAAAATCACTGATCACATAGACATCAGCAGGAAATAACTGAAAACCTATGAGTCCTTCCAAAAACGGCACAATTGTGGCGACATTCAGTGCAGTTAGAACACCGAGAACACCGCCAATAATAGTTCCCAACACTCCAGAGGTGACACCTTGCACAAAGAAAATACCCATTACCTTATTTGGCGACAAACCCAGTGTGCGCAGAATGGCAATATCGGCACGCTTATCAGTCACCACCATCACTAATGTTGAGACGATATTAAACGCCGCCACAGCCACAATCA
>JALZWI010000170.1 GCA_023299895.1 Arenicella sp.
AAAAAATATTGATGATGTATTACAGATTGACCATGAAACACGTCAAATTGCGAATCAGGCCTTAAAATCACTCAATAAAAAGTGATTGGGTTCTTATTATTTAGGTAAGTGAACAGGTAGATAAATGGGTTTTTTATACAGTGTTATAGGTTTTTTGATTGCCATTGGTGTGCTGGTAGCAGTGCACGAGTTTGGTCACTTCTGGGTTGCCCGTAAACTCGGTGTAAAAGTACTGCGTTATTCAATTGGCTTTGGTAAACCGTTGTGGACCAAAGTTTCTGGTGAAGATAAGATAGAGTATGTGATAGCTGCTATTCCTCTAGGTGGTTATGTGAAAATGTTGGGTGAAGGTGATCCTGATGCACCGGTTGAGCCGCACGAAGCGCATCGCGCATTTGATAATCAACCTATCTGGAAACGCACATTGATTGTTGCTGCGGGCCCTGGAATTAACTTCTTATTTGCGATATTGCTGTTCTTGTTACTCGGTATGATGAGTAAAGATGGTTTAATGCCGACCGTTGGCGATATTCCTGTTGATTCGGTTTCAGCTAAAGCAGGGCTGCAAGCGGGCGATCAATTACTATCAATTGATGGTCGTGCAGTTGACTATTTTGGGCAACAGGATTTGTATGTTTTCAATCAAGTGTTGCGTGGTAAAAACATAAAATTAGAGGTGCTCAGTAAAAACAATGCCAATAAAACATAGACATTAGATGTGGCTGATATACCGATCTATAATATTAACCCATCATTTCTAACTAGAACGCTAGGGTTGGTTTCAATTGCACCACAGGCCACTACAGAGCTTGATCGTGTTTTAGACGACTCTCCTGCGTCAAAAGCAGGTTTGCTAGCAGGGGACGAAGTTGTCGCTATTAATGACGAGGAAATTAATAGTTGGCAGCAAATGGTGCAAATTATTAGTGCATCGCCTGAACGGGCTATAAATGTTTCTGTGCTGCGCGGTGGAGTGCTCAACAAAATAACGGTAACCCCAGGCTTGGATGAAGTGGCGGGGCAAAAGGTTGGGCGTATAGGCGTTGGGCCGAAAATATTGCCTTATGACAACGCACAAATAGTAAACGTTAATCGATCTTTGTGGCAATCGGTGAAATATGGAGTTGATCAAACTTGGTTGATGTCTTCTGTAACCGTTCGCATGCTGTGGGAAATGCTTACTTTACAAGTCTCTCATCAGAATATCAGTGGTCCGATTACGATTGCGCAAGTTGCTGGTCAAGCTATTCAAGTTGGTTTGGATTATTATTTACATATATTGGCGGTCATTAGTATTAGTCTTGGCGTAATGAATTTGTTGCCAATTCCAATGTTGGATGGTGGTCACTTATTAATGTATGCGGTTGAGGTTGTTGCAGGTAAAAGAGCCTCTGAAAAAGTTTTTGCAGTTGGTCAACCATTGGGAATTGTATTTCTCGTTTGTTTGATGAGCTTGGCTTTTTATAATGATATTTTTAGGTTATTGAATTAGAATCTACCTTGTTTTTAAAAGTGCTAATATTAGCTTTTAAAAACGGTTTATTATTTACCTTAATGTATGCTTTTAGATTGTCTAAATTTACTGCTGCGCTGAAAATGAATTAATACGTTATTTCACGATAACGTCAAAAATATAAGCACAGAACAATTATCAATCATTCAAAAGAATTAAGTTTATTTACTGAGGCACTATGTTTAAAAAAACGTTTGTTTTAATTTCGTTGTTTGTTTTGGCTTGTATGGCAACAATTGCGGTGGCGCAACAGTCATTTGAAGTGTCTGATATCCAAGTCACCGGTTTGCAACGTATTTCAGCGGGTACAATTTTTAATTTTCTGCCTGTTAAAGTAGGTGATTCTTATGATCCTGCTGACTCTTCAGAATTGATTCGAGAGCTTTATAAGTCTGGTTTTTTTAAAAATATTGAAGTTAGCACACAGGACACTGTATTGATTTTGGATGTTGAAGAGTATCCATCAATTTCAAGTATTAATTTTGACGGGAATAAACTGATTAAAGACGATGATTTGCGCGATGCATTGAAATCAAACGATTTTGTTGAAGGCCGTGTTTTTCAACCTAATGTTCTAGAGTCGGTTAAACAAGAGTTGAAGCGACAGTATTTGAATCAGGGTAAATACAATGCTCAGGTCGACACAGAAGTTATTGAACTGCCGCGCAATCGAGTTGACATTAATATTCATGTGCTAGAAGGTGGTACGGCGACGATTAAAAAAATTAATATTGTTGGTAATGAGTACTTTAGCGATAAATTATTATTAGAGCAATTTGAATCTTCTGAGAAAAATTGGTCATTGAAATTCTGGGATTCTTCTGATCAATATTCACGTGAAAAAATATCCGGAGATTTAGAGACACTTCGAAGTTTTTATCAAAATCAAGGGTTCTTAGATTTTAGAATTATTTCTAATCAAGTCAGTATCTCGAATCAAAAAGATGGCATATTTTTAACCATTAATATTGAAGAAGGTAAACGTTATACTGTTTCTGATTTTGTTTTGAATGGTCGTCTAGTAATCTCAGAAGATGAATTGTTACCTTACGTCTTCATTGCGCCAGGTCGAATTTATTCGCGCCGTGCTGTTGATACAACAGTAGAGTATGTAACCGCACGTCTAGCAGAAGAAGGCTATTCTTATGCTGAAGTTGTGCCCGTTCCAGATGTTGATGCTGAAGAAAATACAGTTAGTTTTTCGATTAATATTAAGCCTGGCCGGCGTGTCTATGTACGTCGAATAGATGTGGTGGGTAATCGTCTTACTAACGATGAAGTTATTCGCCGTGAATTGAGGCAAGCCGAAGGGAGTGCTTTTTCACCTAGTAGAGTTGAACGTTCTAAGGTTCGTTTACAACGTCTTAGTTTTTTTGATCAAGTTGAAATTGAAACCGTGCCAGTTGCAGGCCGTGATGATCAGGTCGATTTAGAAGTAAAAGTGTTGGAACGTCCAACTGGTTCTTTCGCATTTGGTTTAGGGTTTTCAGGTGATGACGGTGCATTGATCCAAGCAAGTATTTCACAGTCTAATTTATTTGGTACTGGTAACTTACTGAACTTTTCCGTGCAGCGCTCTGATATTGTTGAATCAATTAGTCTTCAATACACCGATCCATACTATACTCGAAGCGGAATTAGCCGTACGATAGGTATAAGTAGTCAGAATATTGATTCAGAGCAAGCTAATACATCATCTTTCATTACTGAAACAGTTGGTGTGAATGTAAACTACATATTTCCTATTAATGAAAATAATTCTTTTTCATTAGGCGCTGGTTTTGAAAAACTCGACCTAGAATCAACTATTTTTTCAATACCTGAGGTGGTTGAATTTATTGATCAGTTTCCTGAGAATGATTTGCTGACCTTTACGACTTCTTTTGCTCATGATACGCGCGACAGTTTGCTGTACCCGACGTCTGGTAAAAACTTACAAGTATCGCTTGAAGCGACGGCACCTGGCAGTGACTTGGAGTATTATCGTGCTAATATTGACTCGAGTATTTATTTTCCGATCACCACTCGAGCGGCTTTCAAACTTGGTTTAGGAGTCGCTTATGGTGATGGTTTTGGTGACACTGACGGACTGCCTTTCTTTAAGAATTATTTTGCTGGCGGCTCCTCATCGGTACGTGGTTTTGAAGCCCGATCCTTAGGGCCGTTAGACTCCAGTATAAATCCAAACCCTTTTGGTGGCAGTAAACGTGTTTTATTTAATGCTTCTTTGCTTTTGCCTGTTGGCGGTGGTGCGTTAGATAAACGTATAAATTTATTTATTGATGGTGGTCAAGTTTTTGCTAACGAAGAAGATATTGATTTTGGAGAACTGCGTTACTCTGCAGGTATTGGTTTTAATTGGATATCGCCAGTAGGGCCATTATCGATTTCTTATGCTGTGCCATTGAATGAAGAAGATGATGATGAAATTGAGATGTTTCAATTTAGTATTGGGCGTTTATTGCAGTAGTTTTATTGGTTTAGTCTAACTTAACAATTATCGTAATTTTATATTTAAGGTATTTAAAATGTTTAAAAAAAGTATTTATATTTTCTTGGCACTTAGTGCGTTGTTGATTTCTAATGTAAGTTATGCTGAGTTAAAGATTGGCGTTTATAACAATCGGGCAATTTTAGATAATTTGCCGAATGTACAAAAAGAGCTAGATAAGCTCAAAGCTGAGTTTGAGCCAAGTGAAAAAAAGATTAACGACTTACAAAATAAGTTACTTGCTCTGCAGGAAGATATTGAAAAAAATTCAGGTATTATTAGTGCTACTGATATGCAGGCTAAGCAATTAGAGTTTCAATCACTGCGCCGTGAATATCAGTTACTGGGTGAGGATACTGAGCGAGTATACAAAGTACGTCAAAATGAAGTGGTTCAATCACTCCAGTCATCCATTGACCAAGAAGTGTTGAAATTAGCTAAAGAACAGTCATACGATTTGATTTTACGAACTGGGGTTCTGTATGCCAGTCCAACTGTTGATATTACTCAAGAAGTATTAAAGCGACTATCCAACCAATAGAATACAAACTAATAAAAAAAGGAATATATTGTGGCTTTACTCGATATACATCAAATAAAAAATTATCTTCCGCATCGCTACCCATTTTTGCTAATTGATAAAGTGATTAGTGCGACGCCAAATGAAAGTCTTGTTGCTCTAAAGAATGTGACCTATAACGAACCTTTCTTTGAGGGTCATTTTCCAAGCCGACCAGTTATGCCTGGTGTGTTGATTGTAGAGGCACTGGCTCAAGCAAGCGCCATTATGGCTGCTTATGGTTCTGATACAAAAGCGAGTGAGAGCCGTGTATATTACTTTACCGGTATTGATAAAGCTCGTTTTAAGCGCCCTGTTGAACCGGGTGATCAACTTATTTTTGAAGTCGAATTATTGCGTCAAATTAAAAATATGTGGAAGTGTAAAGGAGTAGCTAAGGTTGATGGTGGCTTGGTTGCGCAGGCCGAACTGATGTTTACTTTTAAAGACCTATAAACACCGACATAGCAAGGCAAAGTATAAATATAATGGCAACGAATATACATCCTAGTGCAATTATTGAACCTGGAGCAAAAATTGGCGAAAACGTCACAATTGGCCCTTTTTCAATTATTGGTAGCGACGTAGAGCTAGGTGATGGTAATAATATTGAGTCACATGTTGTGATTAATGGCCACACCACCATTGGTGAAAATAATCATTTTTTCCCTTATTGTGCGATTGGTGGTGAGCCACAGTCTCTTTCTTATAAAGGTGAGCCTACTAAAACGCAAATTGGTACTAATAACGTCTTTCGTGAAAACATAACAGTGAGCCGAGGTACGGTTGAAGATGAAAGCATTACCTCAATCGGCGATGACAATTTTTTTATGGCATATTGTCATATTGCACATGATTGTCGACTCGGCTCTTCAATTATGTTTGCCAATAGCGTGTGTTTGGCAGGTCATGTGCAAATGGGTGATCACGTTGTCATGTCTGGTTATTCACTGGTGCATCAGTTTTGCCGTGTTGGGAGTCATGCTTTTGTTGGGCCAAGCGCAGTTGCTATTCAAGACGTACCACCTTATACCTTAGCCGCTGGCAATAGAGCTATTACGCACGGTATTAATGTGCGTGGTTTACGACGACGAGGCCTCGACTCGGAAGCTATCACTGATCTGAAACGAGCTTATAGAATAATTTATCGTTCTGGTTTTACTCTTAAAAATGCTTTGTTGGAAATTGAACAAAAGCAGTTTGCAAGTAAACATGTAAAGTTTTTGACTGAGTATATTCAAAACTCTAAACGCGGTGTAATCCGTTAGGGTGTAAAAAACCAATTTTATGAAGGTTGCTATCGTTGCAGGTGAAAAGTCAGGTGATTACCTCGGCGCAGAATTAATCAAAGCAATTCGACAGCAATATCCTCAAGCTGAGTTTGTAGGCTTGTGTGGTGCGTTAATGCAAGGGCAGGGTGCAATCAGCTTGGCTGAAATGGAGAAAATCAGCATCTTTGGTCTTGATGGTCTGTTTTCTTCATTGCGAGAAATTCTCGCTATCCGAAATAAGCTCTACTGGCATTTCCTGACTTGGCAGCCCGATATATTTATTGGTATCGATGTGCCTGGTTTTGGTGTCCCAACCCACGCAGAAGCCAAAGATGTGTTGGCTGG
>JALZWI010000171.1 GCA_023299895.1 Arenicella sp.
AAGCTCATCACGCGCGGCTTCGTCAACGCCCAAAAGTCCCGCCAATCAGCAGGGATATAATGGTCATGTGTCAAAGCCTGTTTCATTCAATACACCTGATGCAATTAATGGACCCGCAGGCCCATTAATATTATGGGGCAATAGTGCCCTTTTGATACGTCAACCTATTTACCTCTGGTCGTTATTTAACCTCTGGCAATGTTTCAAATTGGTGGAAAGGTGGTGGGCTAGACAATGTCCATTCTAGCGTTGTGGCACCCTCGCCCCAATAATTACCTTCGGCTTTTGGACCAAAGAATAGAGAATAAAATACGTTGATGAAGAAGATCACAACGCCAACCGCCATGATGGCATAACCTAGCGATGCCACTTGGCGTGCTATTGATGTCAACTTATTACCAACGATGCGATGACTGTAAGCAAGAAGTAAGGCTAATATAAGAGCCAATAGCGCTGTAATTACTGCAAGGCTAAAGGTGTTTATGATAAGCGTCCAAAAACTTGCTTCAAATATTTGAGTGTAGGTTAGTAATGACCAGACCAGTAGTTGCCAAACGGGAATAATGAACCCAATGAGTAAAGGAACACAACACAGTGAAAAAGCAATAATTGCTTTCCAAATGCTGAGTTGTTTTCTAGTGTTAGTGTGTTTGTTGCCTTTAGTATGGTAGCGCGCACGTCGCCGAGATTGTTTTTCTATGACAGTCAAAATAATCACAAACGACAGAAGCATTAACGCCAACTGTGCAGCGCCATTAACGCTATCGAGTCCATACCAAGTACGAAATATGCCAGTGGTGAAGGTATTAACGCCAAAATAGCTGACCGCACCAAAGTCTGCCAATGTTTCCATTAATACTAACGACATGCCGGCAATGATGGCCGGTCGAGCTATCGGTAAGGAGATCTTGAAAAACGCTTTTTTACGTGAATAACCCATTAGGCGTACGACATCAGTATATTGCTTAGATTGTTCAAGAAATGACGCGCGTGCGAGCAAATAAACATAAGGGTATAAAACAAATGACATAACAAATATAGCACCACCCATCGAGCGGATCTCTGGAAACCAATATTGTCCATAGCGTAAGTCATAGCTGTCACGAATAAATCCTTGTAACGGTCCAGCGATATCCAATAAGCCAGTATAAGAATAGGCGATGATATAGGTCGGCATGGCTAAAGGGAGCAGCAATGCCCAATTGAGAATTCGCACCCCAGGGAAATCATATTGACTGACCAACCAAGCACTGCCAACACCAATGCCAAATGTTAGAACAGCAACACCGATCACTAGTTTTAGTGAACTAACAATATAATCGGTTAAGACGGTACTGCTTAAATGCGCCCAAATTTGTTGGCTGTGATCGATATTAAAGCTGAGAACTAATAGGGTAATTATTGGGAAAAATATTAGTCCAGCTGTAGCTGTACTAGCTAATTGCCAGGAAAAGTATTTTTGTTTAAGCAAAATGACTGCGGTCTATCCTCTGGCTGCTTACTTCCAGCCAGCACGGTCCATCAAACGCACTGCGGCAGCATTATTTTCGCCTAGTTGGTCTAGTTGAAGTTGGTCTGCTTTAAATTCTCCCCAAGCGGCTAGTATTTTATTCACCTTAATGTCTTGTTTAACAGGGTATTCAAAATTAACGTCGGCATATAATTGTTGCGCCGTGTCTGATGCTAAGTATTCCAATAATTTAATTGCATTGTCTTTATTGGGCGCTGTTTTAACAATACCGGCACCGCTGACGTTAACATGCGCTCCACGATTTTCTTGGTTTGGCCAGATTACAGATAATTCTTGACCAGCCTTGTGATCGGCAGCATTGTTTTTGTCTGCCAACATCTGAGCAAGATAATAAGTGTTGGCAATTGCAATATCACATTGGCCAGCCGCTGAAGCACGAATTTGATCACGATCGCCGCCTTGCGGGGAACGGGCAAAGTTGGCAACAAGTCCAGTTACCCAGTCCTCTGTTGCTTGCTCACCGACTGTTGCGATCATTGCAGCAACCAGTGATTGGTTGTAAATATTATTCGACGAGCGGATGCAAATTTTCCCTTGATAAATAGGGTTGGTTAAGTCTTCGTAGGTATTTGGCTTTTCAATCGTTGAATAATTAACCAGCATAATCGGCCTAACGCGAACAGACAGGCCAAACCATTGTGAATCTGTGTCACGGTATTTGGCCGGGATATTTTCATTCAATACACTTGAATCGACTGCGTTAAATATGTCTGCTTGTTTGGCTCGCCATAAACGGCCCGCATCAGTGGTGAGTAATACATCCGCTGGACTATTGATTCCTTCACTTTGAATCCGCTTTAATAGAGCGTCGGCATTACTGCTGATGATATTGACTTGAATGCCTGTATCTTGCGTAAACGCATCCAGTAAGGGTTTAATTAATGCCTCTTGTCTGGCTGAATATAGGTTTACCTCGCCGTTAGCCATACAGGTTGACGTGGTTAGTAGCGTGCTTATTAATAGGGCGAAGACGGTCAAAGCTTTTAACATAATAGGGATTATTTTCATTATCTTGGGGAAATGGATGTCAATAAGAATGATAATGATTCGCATTATAGATTGATAGGGTTAAATTGCAAAACCTTTATGTGTAAAAAACACAGACTAACTATCAGATTTGGTTGCGATTGCATTATAATACTGTCCTTAGTGAAACGGCGCACTATTCAGCGCTGAATCTTATTTTTCTTAAATTAGACAGTTGATCACAATACCAGACCGGAGAAAAACATGAGTGATACCCCAGATAATTTGGCTTATGCCGCCTCACATGAATGGGCACGAAAATTAGACGATGATGTGATTGAAGTCGGGATCAGTGATTTTGCTCAAGCAGCACTGGGCGATGTTGTCTATGTTGAGTTACCAGAAGTAGGGCAACAAGTAACAGCAACTCAGGAATGTTGTGCCGTTGAATCGGTTAAAGCTGCATCTGATATTTATGCGCCTGTTAGCGGTGAAATAGTCGCTGTAAATGAAGCACTCGAGGACGAGCCTGAATTACTCAACGAGTCGCCTTATGAAGGCGGTTGGATGTTTCGAATTAAAGCTTCTAATGCCTCAGAGTTAGATAATTTACTAACAGCGCAAGCGTACCTTGCCCAAGCAGAAGATTAGATAAACTTAGTTTTTTTAAATCAATTCAATACCAAACCCTTAAACAGGAGTCTACGTGAAAACTTTAATCGCGGGTTCAATGGCCTACGACACTATTTTTGTGTTCGAAGATAAATTTCAAAACCATATTTTGCCAGAGCAAACGCATATGTTGAATGTGTCATTCTTTGCTCCGACTATGCGCCGCTATCAAGGTGGTTGTGCGGGTAACATCGCCTATAATTTAAAATTACTCGGTGGTGAACCAATTATTATGGCGGCGGTTGGTCAGGATTTTGCACCTTATGCTAAGCGTCTAGCTGAGTGTAATATTTCGGATGAATATATTAAGGTCATCGAAGATGAGTACACTGCTCAGGCGTTTATTATTAATGATATTGATAACAATCAAGTCAACGCGTTTCATCCTGGTGCAATGAATTTCGCACACCAAAACAAAGTGAGTGATGTCGCTAATGTTGAATTGGGTATTGTCTCCCCGGATGGTCGAGATGCAATGATTGAACACGCAACCCAATTTAATCAAGCCGGAATCCCATTTTTCTTTGATCCAGGTCAGGGTTTACCAATGTTTGGTGGAGAAGAATTGATACAGTTTTGTGAACAAGCGAACTACCTAATCTTAAATGATTATGAAAGTCATATGCTAATGGATAAATCAGGCCTTAAGCTTGATGATGTCGCAAGCCTAGTGGACGTTTTAGTTGTCACTAAAGGCGCTGAAGGCTCGGTTGTTTATGTTGATGGAGAGACTATTGACGTTGCTGCTGCACCGATCAGTGCGGCAAAAGACCCAACTGGTTGTGGGGATTCATATCGAGCTGGCATGATGTTTGGTTTGAGTAAAGGCTGCGATTGGAAAACCAATGCTCAGTTAGGTGCTTTATGCGGTGCCATTAAAGTAGAAAGTGTTGGTACTCAACAACACAGTTTTACGCCAGATCAATTTTCTGAGCGTTACCAAACAGCATTTGGTGAGTCTTTGAGTGTCTTTTAATTTAGAAATTAACAAGTAAAGGCTAATTTTTAAACCTCTAGTGTGTGTAAACCCCTTAATTTGTAAAGAATAGAGGCCGTGATTGATAGTCAGCGGGTAGGGCTATTTCAGCAATCTCGAGCAAGTCAATCGCATTAACCACAAAGCTGACCGGTGGCGTATCAGGATCAACTTGAGTTTGGTTACTGTACACCACTAAACCTGATAAATCGATGCCGTCAAGATTTGGTATAGATTGACCATATTGTTCTGCGAATGGCTGCGCTTGTTTCGCAAGCAAAAGAAAAAACGCTTGGGCATTTAATAGCGTTTCATAGTCTTGGTTGGTCAGCGGTGTTGAATTTGCGTTGGTAATACAGACACGGCCAAGCTCTATATTGTCTTCAAGCACTGAATTTTCTTGGCAGGTAATACCGCGAAATTGTTGTTCAGCGAGCGATGTAAGTTGTAGCGCAGTGCTTGGTTGTGATTCTGGTACGTCGATACCAAAACCACGCATCAGACCTGCGAGGGTATCACGTTGTTCACTCGGCATGGCATCTAGTACACCAGTTGCGGCTTGAATCGTTTTGCCAAATTGTTCAATATTCGCTTTAGTAAGTGGCGATACAGTTCTCTCGTTATGATCGATAATGTAAAGAGTCTGTTCCGATGTATCAAAGATTACTTCGTTCACAGTTATATCTTGAATATAGGCGGTATTTTCAGGGTCATTTGATTTGACTAACAGACGGCCATTTTTAACCAGTAAGGTAGCATTACCTGATCCGGTACTTAATGTAATCGTGCTGTCAGCGAAGCTGACTGAACTGAACGATAACAAAGAGCATGTCATTGCAAAAATAAATAGGGGTTTATTTGTGAGTTTTGGCATAAGTAAACAAATGTTTAATTGGTGAGTAAAATCAATCAGTCAGGCTATAATGTATCTTTATTTAACCTTAATGCAAGCCAAGAAGTGTTAATTCGAAACAATGTTAGTACACCCAAATTTTGATCCTGTCGCACTACAGTTAGGCCCTATCGCCATCCATTGGTATGGTTTAATGTATGTGTTTGGTTTTTTAGGTGTTTATATATATGGTAGTTACCGTATAAGAAAATATTCTCGACTAAGTGAGTCAGGTTGGAGCAAAGATTTAATCAGCGACCTTATTTTTTATGGTGCTCTGGGTGCTGTTTTCGGCGGGCGGCTTGGTTATGTATTATTTTATAAACCTGCTGAGTACCTAGCTAATCCGATCGAAATTTTGATGATTAACCAAGGAGGTATGTCATTTCACGGTGGTTTACTCGGTGTTATTGTTGCCATGGCTTGGTTTGCGAAGACTCATAAATTCAGTATTTATGAGATTGGTGATTTTGTTGCACCACTAGCGCCTATTGGTTTATTTTTTGGTCGAATGGGTAATTTTATTAACCAAGAGCTATGGGGCAAACAGACCGACCTGCCGTGGGGCATGATTTTTACTAATGGTGACGCGGCAGCAAGGCACCCGTCAATGTTATATGAAGCGTTACTTGAAGGCGTTGTGTTATTGTTAGTAATCAGTTGGGTAGCTCGTAAACCAAGAACTGCGGGCACTCTGGCTGGGTTATTTTTAGTTGGCTACGCTATAGCTCGAATATTAGTTGAATTTGTGCGCGTACCTGATGAGCATCTGAACTATTTGTTATTTGATTGGGTGACGATGGGGCATCTTTTGAGTTTGCCAATGTTCGCTTATGGTCTATATTTAATGCTTAGACGCATTTAACCTGTTAACTATTTTTTGATAATTAAGAGATTTAGTATGAAACATCATCAACTACTATCATCAATTACGCTAAGTTTATGCGCGATATTTTTTTCTACACCTAGCCTCTCTGTGCAAAAATGCCAGGATGCCGATGGCAAATGGCATTATGGTGATGTGGCCGTTTCTGGTTGTGAGAACTCCAATGTGACCACTTTAAATGATCGTGGGTTTGTGGTTGATCAATTGGCCGCGCCGAAAACCGAAGAACAATTACTTGCTGATCAACAACAACTAGAAAAAGAAGAAGCAGAGAGAATTCGTTTAAAAGTCGAAGAAGATGAGAAAATTAGAGTTCTGAGTATTTATGAAACGGAAGCGGATATAGACCGACAGCGTGATAACCAACTCAGTTCAGTCGATGGTAATATTTTAGTACATGAGGCTTATCTCAAAAGCATGGCGGTTCGTATTGAGCGATTAAATAGAGATCAGGCTGAGGTAAAATCAGAAAGAATCAAAGAGCAGTTACAAACAGAAATGGATCAAGCCAACGGCCGAGTAGAAAAATCTACAAAAGAACTTGCCGAATTGCGTGCGCAGAAAGTTGAAATTATGGAAAAATTCAAAAAAGAAAAAGAAATCTATTTAGCGCTTAAAAGCCCAAAATAATTCGTCTTGTTGCTAAGCTCTTAGACTCTTATTTATGGTTTTAATTTTATGCTTTGTTGCAGGTTTAGCAACGGTATTCGCATTTGAACCATTTGGCTTAGGTGTTATTGCCTTCTTTAGTCTGGCGATATTGTGTTATTTTTTACAAGCCGCAGTCACTAAAAAACACGCCTTCTTATATGGCCTAGCCTTTGGATATGGCATGTTTGGTGTAGGTGTATCCTGGGTCTATGTGTCGCTAAGTACCTATGGTGGCATGCCGCTATGGATGGGCAGTATTGCTGTTATTGGGTTTGCCGGTCTGTTATCAGTTTTTATAGGATTTGCGGGATTTTTGAGTGTGTTACTGGTACCTAAGCCCAGTATCGCTCGCTTAAGTGTCATACCATTTTGTTGGATTATTTTTGAGTGGCTAAAAGGGTGGGTATTGACGGGCTTTCCATGGCTGGAAATTGGTTACACCCAAACACCAACATGGTTATTTGCGTTGGCGCCAATTGGTGGCGTTTATTTAATTAGTTTTTTAGTTTTAGTGATTGGCTGTTTACTCGTTGCCGCTTTTATTGAACCTCGTCGTTGGCACTCTTGGCTGACGATGCTTGGAATAAGTATTTTGTTATGGCCGTTGAATCAAATTCAATGGTCTCAAGATGATGGCGAGCCGATTAATGTTGGTCTCGTGCAAGCCAATATACCTATTGAGTTAAAGTGGTTAGCCGATCAACGTGACCAGCATATTAATCAATTTGTAATTCAGAGCCAGCAGTTACACGAAAAAACGCCGATTGATCTGTTTGTTTGGCCAGAAACAGCGTTACCGCTTTACCGCCAACAAACCGACAAGGCTTTTTGGCAAGCAATCGTTCCGCCAGGTTCGGCTGTGTTAACGGGATTAATGGATCAAGTAGCAGATAATGAGTTTTATAATGCCGCCGTTTTATCTTGTGCAGGACAACAACAAGTTTATCGAAAGCGACACCTCGTACCGTTTGGTGAGTACTTACCAATGCGATTTTTATTCAATTGGGTGTTGAATTATTTACAATTGCCAATGAGTGATTTTTCAGCATGGCAAGGCTCTCAACCTTTGGAGTGCCCAGGAAATATTAACCTTAGTTTATCGATTTGCTATGAAGATGCTTTTGGATCTGAATGGCGCAATCATATTGCAGGTGCGACATTATTGGTTAATATTAGTGAAGATGCTTGGTTTGGAGATTCATTGGCCCCTCATCAGCGATTGCAAATGGCACAAATGCGATCGCGTGAATTTGCCCGACCGTTAATACGTAGTGCTAATACAGGGCCTTCGGTGGTGATTGATCAGCACGGTGTGGTATTGGCGTCAACGGGTCAGTTTGTCGAGCAGTCGCTCAATTATCTTGTGCAGCCTCAAACAGGCGATACATGGTATCAACGGTTTGGTAATTGGATAATTTTAGTGTCGTTTGGGCTAGTGTTGGTACTGCTAGTCAATAGAGTGCGTAGATGATTTTTTTACAGCTCACCTATTTTTTCTAGAGCGCGATCCAGCCCAGAAAAATTAGGTCTGCGTACTCGCTTAGTCTCAGCGCTATCTATTTCCTGCTCGACTATGTTCCTTGAAGCAGTTTGGCGGGTATTGGGTGCTGGGTTTTGATATTCTTCAAGTGCACTTTCGGCAGGGTCATTATCGTAACTAACTATGATTCGATTGTTCGAATCAGTGAGTTTGTTTAACGGTAGACTTTCAAGTGCACCATTACGATTCAAAATAACTTCTGCATCGCGAATTTCTTCTACCTTAGCACCAGCGCCCTCAATTTCTTCATCAACTGAATAGAGCTCTGACGCTTTTTTGCCAGACATAATAATCGCGCGGCCAGCGGAATTGTCAGATGACCAAAGTACGCCCACTAAGGTTAGATCTAGTGTCGTTTTTGGTGCAACTTTAGCCACTGGCGCGGGTGTTGGGTTACCAAACAAATTGGCTGCAACGATATCATTTATTCGATAAGTCGGTCTGCTTGCGGTTCTGATAGGTGAAATTGTTTGTTCTTGGTAGTTTGTTTGTTTAATTTTTGTTTGTTGCCAAGCGGTCCAGCCCACTGACATAAAAACTAAGCCAAGCACTAGTATTGCTAGTAACCAGACTAGTTTAACGCTGTGTTTGTTCCACAGGCGGTTGTTGGCAATTATACTTAAAAAACTCATATAGATAGTTTACCTGAAATTACTTAAGTTTCGCAGCAGTATTACGCGATATAAATCAGCTGATTTTTATAGCAAAAGCAGCGTTGCCAGTCCTAATACTGAGAAATAGCCAACCACATCGGTAACTGTGGTCAGGGCAACACCACCCGCCAAGGCAGGGTCGATATCCATTTTATCTAGAATTACAGGGATACATACGCCTGCGATAGCGCCCATCACTAAATTAGCAACCATAGCGCAGGCGATGACTAAACCCAGTTGTACATTTTGATACCAAAGAGCCGCTATGAGCGCTATCACGCATGCCCAAAGCAAGCCATTTAATACACCTACCATAGACTCCTTTATCAACACAGTTTTAACATTACCTGATGAAATAGTGCCCGTACTCATACCGCGGATAACCAAGGTTAAGGTCTGCGTGCCGGCGTTGCCTCCCATGCTGGCAACAATTGGCATAAGTACCGCGAGCGCGACTAACTGTTGAATCGATCCCTCAAAGCGACCAATTACCCACGATCCAATTAATGCCGTGATTAAATTAATACCAAGCCAAACGGCACGATTAGCGGAGGTTTTGGTAACGGGTGCAAAAATATCAGTTTCGTGTTTTAGGCCCGCTGTGGCTAGAATGTCCTGCTCGGCCTGATCGCGAATAACGTCGACCACATCGTCAATAGTGATGCGGCCAATCAGCTGTCTTTGGTTATTAATAACAGGCGCAGAAACCAAGTCATAATCAGTAAAGGCTTTGGCTACGTCTTCTTCACTGTCGAGGCATTCGAAAATCACTGGATTTTCCAATGCATGATTCAGGGCTAAATCAATTACTGGCGCTGTAATTAGGCTTTCTATAGGTAGTATTCCAGTTAACTGATTCGCTCGATCAACCAGATAGACTACATCGGTCTGACGTGGCAAGCTGCCATTAAGCCTTAAAAAACGTAATGCAACTTCGATTGAGCAGTTATCCCTGACGACTGTTGCATCTAGGTTCATCAGGCCGCCAGCACTGTCCTCGGGGTAGGATAAAACTTCTCCAAGAGATTTCCGGGTTTGTGTATCGACCGCATGCAAGATGTCAGCCAGTATTCTTTCGGGTAAGTCTGGGATTAAGTCAGCGATATCATCAATATCAAGTTGCTTAATCGAATCAACAATTTGTTCATCATCGATTTCATTAATCAAGTCTCGAAACACACCTTCGCTTAGCTCAGTGAGTACCTTACCTGCTGCTTGTTCGGGTATATGTTGCCATGCGGCCGGCCGATTGGCTGGTGTGAGTTGCTCAAGAGCATCTGCGATGTCAGCAGGATGCGCTCGTTCAAATGCATCACTCACTGCGAGGGTATCGTCTGCTGCAAGCAGTTCAACAATATTTTCTATTGTGGTATCGGTTTGTGACACGGTTTAGTTCGGCGATTATTTTCAGGGACTAGTCAGGGATTAATACGGCACTAGAAAGTTTAGTGGGAAATCCAATTAAATGTTACTTATTATAGCCAGCAAGTCCAATCTAAGCATTATTTATGATGTCCTTTTATTACATCATTAAAGTTTATTCAGTCGCGTCAATCGGTCTCGGGCGCGGCTAGGGTTGCTTGCGGATAATATTTTATTTAATTGGTACTTGAGCTTCTTTGTGTCGGTAGTGAGTATACGCTCTTTAACATCAAGCAAATAATTCGCGTCCATACTGTAAGTGGTTAAGCCAAGACCAAGCAATAGGCGAGTAAATTGTACATTGCCAGCCATCTCGCCGCACAGCGAAACTGGGATGTTGGCTTTATTACCAGCGCTGATGACTTGTTTAATCAAGCGTAGTACAGCCGGATGACTAGGGTCGTATAGATAATTCACAGCATCATCAACACGGTCAATCGCCAATGTATACTGAATTAGATCGTTGGTGCCAATCGACAGAAAATCTAAATTACAGGCAAAAATATCGGCCATAATTGCCGCAGCTGGCACTTCAATCATGCCGCCGACTTGAATTCTATTATCAAATAAAATTCCTTTTTGTCGAAGCTCTTGTTTGGTTTGTTTAACAATATTCAAGACCTGAGTGATTTCATCGATATTGCTGACCATCGGTATCATAATCGATACTTTTCCGTGCACTGAAGCGCGCAAGATCGCACGCAACTGGGGTTGGAATAAATTCATATTATTCAAACACAGCCTGACTCCGCGAAGGCCTAATGGCGATTCACTGGATTTTTTATGTTGGAAATCGAAGTCTAAGCGCTTATCACCACCAATATCGAGCGTTCTGATAACAATAGGCTTGTTGCCCAAAGCCGAGATGATGCGTTTATATGACTGATATTGCTCATTTTCTGATGGCGCTGCGTCTCGATTCATGAACAGATACTCTGTTCGATATAAACCAATACCTTCTGCGTTGACACGTTTTACTTCGCGCAACTCTACTGCCGATTCGATATTGGCGAGTAATTTTATTCGTTTGCCATCGATGGTCTTAGTAGTTTTCTTAATCAGTGATTGCAGGTCTTTTTGGCGTTCACGAATCCGACGCTGCATTTTACGATACTGACGCAATACTTTTTCATCAGGGTTGATGAGAATAACGCCGCGCTTACCGTCGACGACTAATAAATCATCATCATCGATATAGCGAGTTGCGCCATGTAAGCCAACCACTGCAGGTAGTTTTAAACTACGTGCAACAATAGCAGTATGCGAAATTTGACTGCCTAAATCGGTCACAAAGGCGGCTATTTTACGCTCTTTGATAAACATGGTTTCAGCTGGCGAAAGGTCTTTGCTGATAATAATGCGACCACTGAGGTCCTCATCATTAAATTCATCGAGCTCATGGGTAACAATACCTAAGAGCGTGCGTAATAAACGGTTGGTTATATGCTGAACATCCGCTTTCTTATTCCGCAAATAGGGGTTTTCCATTTGCTCAAAAACACGTATTAAATTATTAGCCTGAACTTTTAATGCATGCTCAGCATTAACACGTTCAGATTTAATAATTTTAATTGATTCGTCGACCAATAGCGGGTCGCGTAACATCATCTTATGTGCCTCAATAAATGCGGCACTTTCTTTGGGCGCATCTTTGGGCAGCATTCGAAGTATTTTTTTATAATGCTGTTCAGTTTCTAAAACAGCTTTATTAAACCGTTTAACCTCAGCTTTGATCTCTTGTTCTTGAAGCGTAATGCTGGTTATTTCAATTTCATTATTTTTCAGAACATAGGCTTTGCCAATAGCAATACCGCGGCCAATTCCGGACCCGAAAAGGCTAAACACAGTTACTCTTCCTCACCAAAATAATCGTTAATTAGTTCAGTGAGTGCCGTTAACGCAGCTTGCTCATCGCTACCATCACACTGAATATCAATTAAGCTACCTTGTGCTGCTGCTAGCATCATGACGGACATGATGCTTTTTGCATCTGCTTGTTGACTGCCATAACTGATCGTCACTTTACTGCCAAATGCGGCCGCGGTATTAACCAGTTTGGCAGCGGCGCGTGCGTGCAAACCGAGTTTATTGATGATTTGTATTTGTTGTTCAATCATTTTTTAACCATGAAATTACTCTTGAGGACTTTGGCTTTATATAAAGCAGTTTAAGATAGTGTGCATAATTTAGCATTTATAGTGCAAATTCGCGATGCCGAACTTGAGTTTGAATCTGATTGTTACTAGAAAAATGAGTTTGTAGTTTATTGGCCAAAAATACTGAGCGATGTTTGCCACCGGTGCAGCCAATGGCAACCGTAATGTAGTTACGGTTGTCATCAATAAAGCAGGGTAGCCAATGCTCAATAAAATTTCGGATATGTTCATACATATCGATGCACATGGGCTGCTTAGATAAAAATTCGTTAACTGCGGAATCCAGTCCGGTCAATTCTTTTAACTCAGAGTTCCAATAGGGGTTAGGCAGGCAGCGCACATCAAATACAAAGTCAGCATCACCGGGGTTGCCATACTTAAAACCAAAAGAATGGAACAGCAGGGTAAGAGATTTTTCTCCCATCGTCGCTGCTTGATTGCGAATGATTGAACGAAGCTCATGCGGTGTTCTATCTGAAGTGTTGATATGTTGATGTGCAATATCAGATATATGGGCAAGCAGTTTACGTTCTTTAGCGATTGCTTCGACTAGTGATGTGTCTTTATCTGATAAAGGGTGTTTGCGTCGAGTCTCGCTGAAACGCTTTAGTAGTGTCGTGTCATCAGCGTCAAGAAAAACAATATGAAATTCAATATTAAATGAACTCAGGCTGTCGAAACTATTTTTTAGATCACCTATAAAATCTTGATTACGTGAGTCAATACTGATCGCACAATTTTGCATCGAAGCATTGTCTGCGTCATTCGCATTTAACCGAGCAGCCATCTCAGGCATTAATGAGGCCGGGAGGTTGTCAATGCAGTAGAACCCCAAATCTTCCAAGACCTGCAAGGCAATGGTTTTACCTGAGCCAGAAGTACCGCTGACAATAAAAAATTGAGCAGAACTCATAAATGATTCAAGTCACTCTTCGAGCACTTAGCGCGAATCTACATCTGTTGACCAAGTGGTGATAAGGTCTATCACTTCCAGGTTGGTTTTGGCAGATGATAATTGCGCCTTCTTTTCATTATCGGACATTAATCGCGCTATGGCCGCGAGCAGTCCTAAATGCTGAGATGTTGCCTCGCTAGGAACCAATAGACCAAAAGCAACATCAACCGGTTGCCGATCAACGCTGTGGTAATCAACGGCTTCACTTAAAGTTATGATTGCGATTATTGCAGTGTGTGCTTTATCGCTGCGACTGTGCGGGAGTGCGACACCATTACCGATACCCGTATTGCCTAATTTTTCGCGCTCCAATAAACAATGATAAATATCTTTTTCTTTA
>JALZWI010000172.1 GCA_023299895.1 Arenicella sp.
CCACACAACTCCGGCGATGAGTTGGTTGAACCTGGTGAAGTGTTAATGGATGGGCAAATTTATAATTCGAATAGAACTAGCCTCGTCGCTCTATGCCAACAACTGGGTTATCAAGTAATTGATTGTGGCATTATTGACGATACTTTCGAGGCAACCAAAACCGCATTACAGCAAGCCGCAGACAGGGCAGATATTGTGATCAGTAGCGGCGGCGTATCGGTAGGTGAAGAAGATCACGTTAAGCCCGCAGTTCAAGAGATTGGTTCGCTGGATTTGTGGAAAGTACAAATGAAGCCTGGCAAGCCTGTAGCCTATGGCAAGATCGGTGATGTACCGTTCCTTGGTTTGCCTGGTAACCCGGTGTCTTCTTATATAGTCTTTGTGTTATTAGCCGTGCCACTCTTAGCTCGTCTGCAAGGCGAGCAGTATAAAGCGCCGACGAGTTATCGAGTATTATCAGGCTTTGATAAACCCAAAGTGAGTCGTCAAGAATACATTCGAGTGCGTATTGCCAATAATGATGATGGCGTCACTGTGGCCCGTCGTTTTAATAACCAAAGTAGCGGTGTGATGATGTCCTTAACTTGGGCTGATGGATTAGTTAGACAGCGGGTCGATGAACAGATTGTAGCCGGTGAAACGATAGACTATTTACCGATCAAGCAAGGCTTGTTATGAGCAACGACAAACAACTAATCGATTCCTTCAACCGGCAGATACGCTACCTACGTTTGTCGGTCACGGATCGTTGTAATTTACGTTGCACCTATTGCATGGCGGAAGATATGACATTTTTGCCAAAATCTAAGGTGCTCAGCATTGAAGAAATGGCCTTTGTTGCGCGGGCGTTTATCGAGCTTGGAGTCGAAAAAATTCGGCTCACGGGTGGCGAGCCATTAGTACGCAAAGGCGTGATTGAGTTGGCGCAGCAGCTTAAGACCAATTCAGGCCTTAAAGAATTGGTTATGACGACCAATGGTGTTTTGTTGGATAAGTTTGCTCAGCCATTAGTCGACGCTGGCGTCTCGCGGCTTAACATTAGTATTGATAGTTTGCGCGCTGAGCAGTTTAAAAAACTTACTCGATTTGGCGATATTGAAGATGTGTTACGTGGTATCAAGGCTGCTCGGCAAGCAGGTTTCGAACGTCTCAAGTTAAATGCGGTAATTCTGCAAGGCGTAAACGATGATGAAGTACTTGATTTAACTCAGTTTGCGGTTGACCACGACTGTGATATATCTTTTATTGAGGAAATGCCATTGGGGGATATTGGTAGCCATGAACGCGTCGACACGCAAGTCAAGAGTGTTTCGATCCGAGAGCAATTAGAACGACGCTACAGTCTGTCAGAATTTGACGCGATTGATAAAGCAGCAGGACCATCGCGCTACCTTAATATTGCTAACACGAATAGCAAAGTAGGCTTTATCTCACCAATGAGCAATAATTTTTGCGCCAGCTGTAATCGAGTACGTTTAACTACCGAAGGGCGTTTATTATTGTGTTTAGGCAATGAGCATTCATTGGATTTGAGACAAATTGTGCGTGATCATCCTGACAATATTGATGAGCTCAAACAACAAATAATTAGGGCAATGACGAATAAACCTGAACGTCACCATTTTGATCCGAATGACATTACCATAACGCGTTATATGAGTGCTACAGGCGGATAGTGTCTGTGGATCGAAAAAACTGAGAGAAATAAATAATGACCATATACGACTATTCAGTAAATATAATTAATGGCGAAGAAATTAGTCTTAATAATTATCAAGGCAAGGTATTGTTGATTGTTAATACTGCTAGTAAGTGTGGCTTTACTCCGCAGTTTGAAGGGCTGGAGTTGCTCCACAAAGAGCTAGAAGAAAAGGGCTTAGTTGTGCTCGGTTTTCCATGCAACCAATTCGCCAGTCAAGACCCCGCATCGGATGATGAAATTCAAGAGTTTTGTCAGCTTAACTATGGTGTGACTTTTCCAATGTTCTCGAAGGTTGACGTTAATGGAAAAGGCGCTCATCCTTTGTATCAATACCTCAAAAAAGAAGCAAAAGGTCTACTTGGCTCTGCAGCCATTAAGTGGAACTTTACTAAGTTTTTGATCAACAGAGAAGGGCAGGTAATTAAGCGCTACGGCTCTAATGATAAACCTGAGTCAATCAAAGCTGATATCGAAGCCTTACTTTAGTGTCAAACATCAATACCTAAAGCCTACATATTAGAATAGCTCGGCCCGCCGCCACCTTCTGGTGCAATCCAAACAATGTTTTGGCTTGGGTCTTTTATGTCGCAGGTTTTGCAATGGATGCAGTTCTGCCCGTTAATCTGTAATTTGGGCTTGCCGATGTCTTCATCAATAATTTCATACACGCCTGCAGGGCAATAACGTTGCTCTGGCGCATCATAGTCTTTTAGATTAACGTCAATAGGAATGCTGGCATCTTTTAGCGTAAGGTGACAAAAGATATCCTCTTCATGATATGTATTGGATAAAAATACCGAAGAAGGCTTATCAAAGCTCAGCACGCCATCTGATTTAGGGTAACTGATTTTTTCACACTCGGATGCTTTTTGCATTTGTGCGTGATCGGGTGTGTCGTCATGCAGCGTTGGTAATTTTCCACGGAAGATAACTTGATCAATGTAGTTATAGATGCCACCTAGGTACATGCCATATTTATGCATGGCGGGACCAAACGAGCGTGATGCTTTTAATTCTTTACCAGCCCAAGAGTTACGGAATGCCTCGTCATATTGGCTGAGAGTTGTACCTGCAGCACCACCGTTTGATAAGTGTTCAAACAACACTTGGGCGGCAACCATGCCAGACTTCATCGCAGTATGAGTGCCTTTGATTTTAGCAAAGTTAAGTGTGCCTGCATCGCAACCGATCAACAGACCGCCAGGTAAACTCATTTTGCCTAGAGCATTCCAACCGCCTTTGGTTAGCGCCCTTGCGCCATAGCCTAGGCGTTTACCACCCGACAATACTTTAGCGAACTCAGGGTGGTGTTTCATGCGTTGAAACTCATCAAACGGGCTAAGATGTGGGTTACTATAATTAAGATCAATAATCAGACCTAGGGTCACTAAGTTATCGTCTAAGTGGTACAGAAAAGCACCGCCGGTGGTGCCTTTAGAAAGCGGCCAGCCAGAACCGTGTACCACTTTGCCAACTTCGTGATTGGCGGGATCTACTTCCCATAGTTCTTTAAAGCCAATGCCGTAGTGTTGCGCGTCGGCATCTTTGTCTAAGTCAAATTTCGATATTAGTTCCTTACCAAGTTGGCCTCGACAGCCTTCTGCAAAAACGGTGTACTTGGCGAGTAGCTCCATGCCAGGTTCAAAATTTGGCTTATGGTTGCCTTGCGGGTCAACTCCGTTGTTGGGAGTTGCAACTCCTTTAATGCTGCCATCATCGCTATACAGCACTTCAGTTGCCGCAAAGCCAGGGTAAATTTCAATGCCCAAGCTTTCAGCTTGTTCGCCTAACCAGCGGACTACATTCGATAAGCTAACTATGTAGTTACCTTTGTTGTGCATTGTAGGAGGAATAGTGAAGCTAGGGAATTTAGTAGAACCGTTCTCTTTAAATATATGCAGTTCATCACGTTTGACGGCCGTTTTTAGAGGGGCATCAAGTTCTTGCCAGTTGGGTATGAGCTCATTTAAAGCGCGTGGTTCAATCACGGCACCTGATAAAATATGCGCACCAACTTCTGCACTTTTTTCGAGTAAGCAAATCGACAGTTCTTGCTTTTTTTCATCAGCCAGCTGCTTCAGCTTAATTGCTGCAGCCAATCCAGCTGGACCACCGCCAACAATGACAACATCATACTCCATGCTCTCACGTTGAACAGAGTTTGTATCAGTTTGGTTTATTATTTCTTTATTCATGATTTAGCCCCAAAATAGGATTATTAATATAGAATTCAAAGCCTTTAGTTGTTCTCAGACATTTGCTGTTTGATTCGTTCGCGTGCTCGTACAATGTGTTGGCGCATCGTGGTTTCTGCCAACACGACATCACGCTGTGCAATCGCGTAGGCAATTTGCCGATGTTCAATCAACGCATTACTGCTACTAGCACTGGCAGTTTTGTTTTGATAGCGAAACATTTTGATTAAATTGTATAACTCATGCAATAAGGCGCGCTCGATTACGCTGTTTTTGCAACCTTTAATGATTAACTCATGAAAGGCATAGTCACTTTCTGCTGGCACCGAAGATGAGTCGCTTTCTTTTAAATGCTTGCTCTGGCTATCAATCACTCGATTTAATTTATCGATCTCGTGTGAGGTCATATTAGTCGTTGCTAAAGCCACAGCTTTGCTCTCTAACGCTTCTCTGGCGTGAAAGATTTCTAGAATTAAATTCATCGTTAGTGTGACAACACGCACGCCTTGCTGTGGTATATGTTGTATTAAATTCATGCCTTCCAAACGGCGAATTGCCTCTCGCAAAGGCCCACGGCTCACATCTAGCTGTGTTGCAAGCTTTGTTTCGCTGAGCTTGCTTCCCTGAGCAATGTCGCCAGTAATAATGGCATCACGCAATGTTTCTGTGAGTGTGTTGCTCAGAGTGACGCTTTTAGAAGGGGGGGGGCTTTGGCTCATTTGTGTGCGGTGATAATTTTTGCTTGTTACTTTATTTATAATAGAAGATGAATTAGATTTTAGTTAATGTCGACATTAATATAGTTTTTGATTAATATAAAGCTATTTTTTTAAATTAAATTAATTTATTGTCGACATTTTTATGATTATTTTCTCCGCCTGAGCAGCGAGTTCGAGAAAAATACCCTAACTCTTGTCTGTGGTTGCTGATTCTATATCTTCGCGGGGCGGCAACAGGGTTTTGGAGTCGCACAATAAAAACAGGAAAATAATGTCGACATTATTTAATTTTTTAATCCTTATTAAGTGTTTTTCGTTAAATTTAACTATAAATGTCTACATTGATTGAATTTTCACGTTTTTTGTCATAATATTCTCGTCATTGTCTGCATCAAGCTAACGATGTTTGGTTAGATGCTTTTATTTTTAATTATAGTTTGGAGACTGTATGAAAATCCTGGTTCCGGTTAAACGAGTTATTGATGCTTATGTCAGCATTCGAGTAAAAAGTGATGGTAGCGGCGTCGATACTGAAAATGTAAAGATGTCATTGAACCCATTTTGTGAAATCGCTCTTGAAGAAGCTATTCGGTTGAAAGAAGCCGGTAAAGCAACCGAAGTGGTGATGGTGAGTGTTGGTTCTGCCGACATCGATACTGTTATTCGGTCAGGTTTGGCAATGGGAGCAGATCGCGCGATTCGCATTGATGCTGGTAACGATCTTGAGCCGTTAGCAATTGCTAAGCTACTCAAGTACGTCGTTGATCAAGAGCAAGCGGAGCTGGTGATTACAGGAAAACAATCGATTGATGGTGATAACAATCAAACAGGGCAAATGTTATCTGCTTTGTTGGGTTGGCCGCAAGCGACCTTTGCCTCAGAGGTTGAGCTAGATGGCTCTTTAGCCAAAGTGACTCGTGAGATAGATGGCGGCTTAGAAACAATTTCCTTACCGGTCCCAGCAGTTATAACCACAGATTTACGACTTAACGAACCACGTTATCCGACTCTGCCAAATATTATGAAGGCTAAAAAAAAGCCGTTGGATGTGATTGCAGTCGCAGATACTGGAGTTGATACCGCAAACCGTCAGACGGTCACCAATGTGAGTCCTCCGGCTGAAAGATCTGCGGGTATTATGGTTGGCTCAGTCCAAGAGTTAGTTGATAAATTAAAGAACGAAGCGAAAGC
>JALZWI010000173.1 GCA_023299895.1 Arenicella sp.
TTTACTCAAGAAGTGATCGAGGCGATGTCTGAGCTAAATGAACGCCCGGCCATTTTTGCACTATCCAACCCAACTTCTAGAGCTGAATGTACAGCAGAACAGGCCTATGAATGGAGTAAAGGCAAAGCTATATTTACCAGCGGCAGCCCTTTTGATGCCATTGACTATGAGGGTCAAACACTGAGACCTGGGCAAGGAAACAACGCCTATATTTTCCCTGGCGTGGGGCTTGGGGCGATAGCCTGCGAAGCCACTCATATTACCGATGAAATGTTTTTAGTCTCGGCCAAAACGTTGGCTGAGCAAGTGAGTGAAGACGATTTATCGAGTGCAACGCTGTTCCCTCCACTAAAAGATATTCGAAAGGCCTCGCTTGAAATTGCCGTAGCCGTAGCCGAAAAAGCCTATGAGCAGGGAGCTGCCCAATTAAGCCGTCCAGATGATCTAAAGAAGTATATTGATGAGCTCATGTATGACCCGTCTTACCAGGGAGATAACACTTAATCTTCGCGTACCGACGATCAGTTTTTTGGTAGATACTCCAGACAAACAAGTGAAATTGTGCAAAGTGCGTCTCAGCCATAAAACTCTAGGCTTTAGAACCAAATATCTATAAATGACCTCCTTCATGGGCTGAATTAGAGATAACCTATGAAGGAGGTCCATTGATGGATGCCTATGTTCACATACATTAACTTCATTGGATGGTCAATGGTATGACCCTAAGCGCGTTTTGTAACGCGTCTAACCCAGTTAACGAGCATATTGGGTTTATATATAACTTAGCTATAGAAAAAATTAAACTGAACAGCCATAACGAAGTTTATATATTGAGCGCTCGAATAAATAACTATGGGGTCAGATTATATTTTTTCTCAACGATGCTAGGCCTCTATAACATGAGTACGAAAACCTAATTTACCCCCCTACTTGCTTAACTCAATTTTTAACGTCAGCTGCATAAGACATAAAACCACTAAATGTAATGACAACTTGCGAGCGGCATACAGATTCAGCTAAAGCGTTCACTTAACTGGGCACTCTGTTAACCTGGTTATTCTTATCAAAGGTCTGAGATAAAGACAGTTCAACTATGCGTAATGAGAAAAACGAAAATAAGCAAAAAAATACAACATAACTTTATTTAGAGTCCGAAACAAAATCACCTTTCTAAGCTATTTTATTTGTTCTTAAACACTAATCTTATCAGCTGGTGATTCCAATCATCCGTGACCAACAACTCTCTTTTTGATAATTTCGCCAGCCCCATTGGTCGACCCAAACTAGAGCCTTTAGTATCCCAGTTAACTTTGACTCGAGAAGGCTCAATAGGCAAACCATTGCTATCTAATGAAAACGCAATTGTTTTCGCGCCTGAATCATTATTACCATGTAAGTTAACTAGTAACTCTTCATCAAAGTACATCATGTTTAAAGGGGCGCTGTGTGCTGGCAATAGTATCTGAGCCGCTTGATAAGCAGCACAAGACGATTCAAACTCTCGGTAAGGCGGCACGATCAATGAATTATCAAAGCAATATGGCCAACCAAAATGGTTGCTTTTGCTTAAGTCGATGATATTAATTTCATCATACGGCGTAGTGGTATACTCAAACTCGGTGTCATTTAAATTAATTTGATCCCAACCATTATCAGCCACAATAAGATTACTTTCATCTAAAGTTAACTGTGCCGCAGACGTATTTCGTAACCCTCTTGCCACTACCGTAAAACCATCTAGCAACCGATCACCATCAAAATCATATTGACGAACCTGCGCTGTACCGTGCTCCTCTTCCACACATGGGTAAGTTACAGAGTGTGCTAATTCACAATGATCCGTACTCGACGGCACCGTAAGAAAGATACTCTTTTGCGTGACTTCTATTGCTGCTAATTTATGCCAACCGTAGGTGGGTATTTTATTAATCAGCACCTCAGGTCGAACAATGGTCGATGACATATCAAAACGCTGAACGGTTTCTCGTGTAGTGAAATATAACCAAGCACTGCCATCACTATGTTGCCGAACATCAACATCGTTCGAATCTTCTAAATTATCAAGAATCAAACTCTTTGTGTAACCATCTCCTTGCTTTTTATAACGATAAAGTCTGCCATTTTTTTTGTCGTTTTCAAATAAGTTATTGCCTTTATCCATCAACCAAATTTCGTCATCATGAACTGTGATATTTCGAGGGAATTTTAAATCATTGTCGATTAAAACAGCGCATTCAAGCATTGAGTTTTGCTTTTCAAGGTCAGGTATTCGTTGACCATCACAACCCGGTTGTGTGTCATTGGCAAAGACAAACATCAAACCAGACGATAAAATAAGTAACAATAGGCAGAGCTTCTTTGTATGCATGGGCAGTTATAATTATGAAAATAAGAATGTGTCAAAAAAATAATTACAAGCATAATATCAGGCACGTGCAGATAACCAACTAATAAAATACCTACGCCTTTAATTAAAAACTGATAACTATGTCAATTCATCAAAGTCACATGGTAATCCCCCCTAAAAACAACTGAGTTCTAAAGTAGAATATTCTCGTAATCAAAATACAGGAGAATGGAGCAAAACTTCGTTCATTCTCAGAGCGCAGAATTACTTATAAATGTAAACCAGACTGTATCCTTCTTTGCCGTTCATAGAGTCAATAGATTCGACCGCATGAGGCTATTTTCAAAGGAAGCAACGTAGTTTTAGGCTTGCTGATACATATTGATTTAGAAGAATAGGTAGTTTATGCTTATTATTCATAGCAAGCCACTAAGTACCCTCCAAATACTAAATTTGACTTTGTTAGGCATTCAAATAATCAATTACAACTAAAACGCTAAACTTTTCCTCCAAAGTCTCATGTAATAAGCGGTATCGCGATGAAAGAAGATCAGCGAATCTGCTCGTTTTCTGGTAATAATGAGGCAAAAAAGAGCTTTAACTTTTCTAGGTTTTTATCATTACACAGTCAGTTACAATGCATTTAACCTTGCACGCTATCATTAACTAAGAGACTTATTTTTTTATGAAAAGAAATAAAATATTTACCAAAAAAATCGGCAAAATAATTTTTACAATCGTGCCGCTGGTGTTAGCTTTATCTCTATTTCGTATTAGCTCAGCGCAATTATTAAATGATGATAATGATGATATTTTAGACTTTTTGCCTGCCATTATAAGTGCTGCTAATAATGGTGGCGGCAGTGGCGGC